>JAFOEH010000299.1 GCA_017380275.1 Alistipes sp. | reverse complement strand
GACCATATTACCGAACATATCGACCGCCGGATAGGGTGCCTTGCCGCGCGTACCCACGCCGATTGTATAGACCTTGATACCCATATCGGCTGCGATGTTGGCCGCCATCAAGGGGGCGATCTCGCCTCGGTTGTTCACACCGTCCGTCAGCAGGATTATCACCTTGCTCTTGGCCTCGCTCTCGCGCAGGCGGTTGATGGCTGTGGCCAGGCCGTTGCCGATGGCCGTACCATCCTCGATGATGCCGCTGCGCAGGCGCATCAGCAGCGTCTGCAACGTACCCTTGTCGGTGGTCAGGGGGCTCTGCGTGAAGGACTCGCCGGCAAAGAGCGCCAGACCGATGCGGTCGCCATAGCGGTCGGCAACGAACTCGGCAGCCACCTCCTTGGCCGAGGTGAGGCGATCGGGCTCGAAGTCGCGCGCGAGCATCGACGAGGAGATATCGATGGCGAGCATAATGTCGATACCCTCAGCATTTGTACGGCTCTGCTCCTCAACATCTTGCGGACGTGCCAGCGCCACAATAATCAGCGCAACAGCCATCCCGCGCAGGATGAAGGGGACGTGGCGCAGCCAGTATCGCAACGTGCGCGGAGCGTTGCGCGCCCCGGCCACCGTCGAGATGCGGATTGCGGCACCGCCCTGCAAGGTGCGGTATATGTAGTATGCAACCATCGGCACCAGAAGTGCCAATAGCCACAGCAGATATGGATTTGCAAATTTCATTTTATCTTTAGCCGCTCCGGAGTGCGGCCATATACTCTTTATAGGTTATTATTTAACATCCGCAGGCGGTTGCAAAACACCCTTTGCAGGTGTTACCAATTCTTCCTTCCCTTGACCACAACGCCTTTGGCCTTCTCATCGAGCTTCTCCTGCGTCTTGTCCTCCTGCGCCTGAATTGCATTGAGCAACTGCTCCTGCTGCTCCTTGCTCATTCCGCTACGCGGAGGGGGTTGCTGGCCCTCGCGCTCATCCTCCTTTTGGTCGCCATCGCCATTCTGATCTCCCTGATTGTTCTGATTATCTTGGTTCTGGTCGCCCTGCTGGTCCTGATTCTGATCGCCCTTGTCCTTATTGTCGTTCTGGTTCTGGTCGTTCTTGTCTTGATTCTGGTCGCCACCCTCGGGCTGGTTCTGCCCACCACCGTTGTTCTGGTTCTGATCCTGATTCTGGTCTTGGTTTTGGTTCTGATCCTGGTTTTGATCCTGATTCTGCTCCAAGAGCTTCTTGGTGTAGGCGTAGTTGTACTTCGCCTCCTGATCGTCGGGGTTGAGCACGAGCGACGAGCGGTAACTCTTCAGTGCCTCCTGCAACTTCTGCTGCGCAAACTGCGCATTACCAAGATTATAGAACGCCTCGGCACGCTCAGCCTCCGTACGCAGCGAATCCACCGATACGGCCTTCAGCAGCTCCTCGGCCTCGGCATATCGCTCGGTGCGAATCAGCGCCGATGCAAGGTCGTAACGCGCCTCGAACGAGGTGGAGTCGTGCTCCAGCGCCTGACGGTAGCTGTCGGCACTGCGGTCGTAACGCTCGCGCGCAAACTGACGGTTACCCTTGCGCACCAATCCGCGCTCGGGCATACGCTGCGCTACGGCATCGAGCGATGTCGCGAGGGCTACGATACATATTATTATATGGAAAAATCTCTTCATCGCTTACTCCTCCTCTGTTGGTTGCTCCTCTACGGGCTTGGTCGCCTCGACAAAGTCCCACACAGCCTGATATGCGGCCTCGTTCTCATCGCTCTCGGGTATCGCCTTGGCGAACTTCACCAGGTCGGCCGAGCGCAACACATCGACCATATCCATCTCGGCCTTCTTCGGCAGCTCGACGCTGCGCATAGCCTCGATAATCTCGTCCGAGGTCATCTCCATCGCTCCCACCTCGAAGCGTGCGGCGATGTAGCGACGCAGGATATCGGTGAGTGTCGAGTAGTATAGTTTATGTTTGTCGTGCTGGCAGAGACGCAGAACGTACAATCGCTCCAGCGCACGGAACGCCTCCTCGTGGGGCGGCATCGGGGGTGCGGGGTGGAAGATATCCGAGAGGCTCTTGCCGTAGTGACGCATCACGCGGATGGCGACATAAATCGCAAGTGCGATAAGCAGCAGCGCCACGAGGCTCCACATCAGATAGCCCGAGATCTCGCCAAAGCGGAAGGGGAGCGTCTTTTGGGGTTTGATATCGAAAATCGAGTGCGACGTGGAGTCGATCTGGAATGTGGTAACCATAAGACTCAGCGTATCCTCGCCGTAGAGCGTGTCGATGATATTCTTGTCGGCATACATCACCTGCGGCAGAATCCTCTGCATACCCTCCTGGAAGGCTGCCAGACGGAACGACTTGCGCAGCTTGAGGCGACGGCCGTCCCTTTCGAGCGTATCGACGGGCACATCCTCGATGAGCTCAAACTGCTCGCCTGCCGAGGCTGCGAAGTTGGGGAAGATTACGGTCTGCACCAGATCCTTCTCCACCTCGATCGAGTAGGTGAACCGATCGCCAATGCCGATTGAGTCGGGCTCGAAGCGCCCGCTGATGCGCGGGGCGTTCGACGGGCGCACGTTACCCTCGATCTGCGCCGAGGCTACAAATGCAAGTCCCACCGCACACACCACAGCGAGCGAGAGCACAACCCTATAAAATTTTGAATTTTGCATTTTGAATCTTTAATCCTTTATTCTACTTCACCTGCCGCCCTCTACGCTCCGACGCGGTATTAGCAGGCGGTTGCAAAACAGGCGTTACGCCTGCTATCGTTGTTTGAATAGTTTAATCAATTCCACTACATAATCCCCATCGGTCGAGATGGTCGCCGTGTCGATACGGTTGCGTCGCAGCAGCTCGCGGATGGCCTCATCGCGCTCGGCCCAGCGCTGGGCGTAGTGCTCACGCACGCGCGCTGACGAGGTGTCGAGCCACACCTTGCGGTGGGTTTCGGCATCCTCCAGCTCGACAATACCCACATCGGGCAGCTCCGCCTCGCGCTCGTCGCAGACGCGGATACCCACGATGTCGTGCTTCGAGCCGGCAATCTTCAGCGCATCCTCCAATGCCGTGCGGTCGCGCTCGGGGGTGAGGAAATCCGAGAGGATGAAGGTCGTGCAACGCTTCTTATTGACGTTGGTCATAAATCGCACAGCCTCCGAGAGTGCCGTGCGCTCCGACTCGGGCTCGAACTTGATGAGCTCGCGGATGATCATCAGGATGTGGCTGCGGCCCTTCTTCGGGGGTATGAACTTCTCGACACGGTCGGAGAAGAAGATGCAACCCACCTTGTCGTTGTTCTGCGCTGCGGAGAAGGCCAGAACGGCAGCGATCTCCGTAATAACGCTCTTCTTGAGGCGCTCCTTCGAGCCGAACTCGCGCGAACCACTCACATCGACCAGAAGCATCATCGTCAGCTCGCGCTCCTCCTCATAGACCTTGATGTGGGGCTTCGACGAGCGCGCCGTCACATTCCAGTCGATATCGCGCACATCGTCGCCAGCACGGTACTCGCGCACCTCGGAAAACGACATACCTCGTCCGCGGAAGGCTGTATGATACTTTCCGGCGAAGATCTCGTTCGAGAGGCCGCGCGTCTTGATCTCGATTTTGCGGACTCGGCGCAGGATATCGTTCTCGCTCTGCTGCACGGTTAGGGAACTATTACGTTGTTCAGAATCTCGGTGATAATCTGCTCGGTCGAGATGTTCTCGGCCTCAGCCTCGTACGTCAGGCCGATACGGTGGCGCAATACGTCGTGGCACACGGCACGCACATCCTCGGGGATGACATAACCGCGACGACGTATGAAGGCGTAGGCACGCGCCGCCTTAGCCAGAGCGATGCTGGCACGGGGCGAACCACCATAGGCAATCAGCGGCTGCAATTTCTCGAGCGAGTACTCCGACGGCTCGCGCGTAGCGAAGATGATGTCGATGATGTACTTCTCGATCTTCTCGTCCATATATACATCCTCCACAACGCGGCGCGCCTTGACTATATCCTCGGGCGAAATGACCTTCGCGGGCTGGGGCATACCTGCACCCGAGAGGTTCATACGCACGATCTCGCGCTCCTCCTGCTTCTTGGGGTACGAAATCTTGGCCTTGAGCATAAAACGGTCAACCTGCGCCTCGGGCAGCGGATATGTTCCCTCCTGCTCGAGCGGGTTCTGCGTAGCCAGCACGAGGAAGGGCTCGGGCAGACGGTAGGTCTCGTCGCCGATTGTCACCTGACGCTCCTGCATCGCCTCCAGAAGTGCCGACTGCACCTTCGCGGGCGAACGGTTGATCTCGTCGGCCAGCACGAAGTTGGCGAATACGGGGCCCTTGCGCACCACGAAATCCTCCTTGCGCTGCGAGTAGATCAGCGTACCCACCAGGTCGGCAGGCAGAAGATCGGGGGTGAACTGGATGCGCGAGAAGTCGGCATCGACGGCCTTAGCCAGCGTGGTGATAGCCAGCGTCTTAGCCAATCCGGGCACACCCTCCAGCAGGATGTGGCCGTTGGAGAGCAGGCCAATCAGAAGAGTATCGACCAGATGGCTCTGGCCGACAATAACTTTGCTCATTTCGGCACGCAGCGTGTCCACGAAGACACTCTCGCGCTCGATGCGCTCGTTGAGTTCCTTGATGTTGATTACTTCACTCATTGTTTTATATGTTTTATCTTGTCTTCTTTCTATTTGGTTGGTCTTGGCGCGTTGCCTAACGCTGAGGCAAAAGGACCGCAGTACCTTATATTAAACGCACAGCGCCACAAAATTATTGCAAATATACTAAAAATCTCTAAAGTTGGCTCTCAGTGAGGTGTTTTCGCTCGCGCGGCGGGGTTTTGGGGGCGGCGCAGAATCCTCTTTAGCGCCCATTGTTTGAAAAAAACGGATATTGCTGAACAACGACAGATAAAAGTTCATATATTTGCACCGCCGTTGGCCGAGCCACGGCACGACCAACGATGTAAGGAAAGATGCCGGAGTGGTCGATCGGGCCGCACTCGAAATGCGGTGAACGGGTAACTGTTCCGGGGGTTCGAATCCCTCTCTTTCCGCCAAAGAGAAAAGCACCTCACAAATGCGAGGTGCTTTTCTTTATTTTGTGTTGAAAACATCGGGGCGGTTGTGACCGCCTTTTGCTGAAGAGGTGGCTGTTGAAAATTTATTTTCATAGGCCACCTCTTCAGCAAAAAAAGCGACAGAGAATCTGTCGCCCGATGTTTTTATCAAAATGAGCACGGGATTGCTTACTTAAATACGGGGGTTGCGGGGCAAAATATATTTATATTTATTAAGGTGCCCCGCTTCGGCTGCG
>JAFOEH010000298.1 GCA_017380275.1 Alistipes sp. | reverse complement strand
GCAGGTTTTGAACAGCCGCACATAGATTTTCCATGTACCGCGAATGACCCCGTATTTTTGAAGCACCAAAATCGCGTACTCCGAGCAGGTGGGCTTCGTCTCTACGGCTCGCCCTACGACGCCGCGAAGGTGGGACAGTGGATCGAGACCGAGACCAAGAATGTATATATGTACGATGGTGAGCTTGCGGCCGACATCGGCACGCTCGTCTTCAACGATGGCGAGGCTTGTGCCACGAAGGTTATGATGATTCGTCAGGAGGATGGCTCGACGCTCCACATCAACACTCGTGAGCCCTTCGCTTCGTACCGCGACCTGAAGCGCGACTTGGAGTTCTACCACGACTACAAGGATCAGAAACGTGTCTATCTCTGCTCGACGGAGGGTAACCCCGCAGAGCGATTCTCGTCGATCGAGCTGCTCGTCAAGGGCAACATCTTCCAGGCCGCGAGCAATGTTACGATCGATAATCTCTGCATCAAGTATGGCGGTGCGCACGGTATTGGCAGTGGCACGGTTCGCAACCTTACAGTGACGAACTGTGAGCTTGGCTGGATCGGAGGCTCGATCCAGAGCGAGATTGCTTTCGGCCGCAACCACCCCACGCGCTACGGCAATGCGGTGGAGATCTATGGTGGCTGCGATAACTTTATGGTGAGCAACTGCTACATCTACCAGATCTACGATGCCGCCATCACGCACCAGCATCAGGGCGACGTGAAGGAGCCGCTTGTGATGCGCAACGTGATGTATTCAAACAATTTGATTGAGGATTGTGTCTATTCTATCGAGTATTTCCTCGGTCGCGAGGATACTATCCAGACGCACTATATGGATGGCATTCTCATCTCGAACAACCTGATGCGTCGTGCGGGCTACGGCTGGGGCCAGCAGCGTCCCGACAAGGAGACTCCCGCCCACATCAAGTCGTGGAGCCACCACACCAATCGCGCCTCGAACTTCCTCGTAGCGAACAACGTTTTCGACCGCTCGACGCACGACCTGTTGAACATCGCTGCCGCCAGCTCGGAGTCGATGCCGACGCTCACGGCCAATACCTACATCCAGCATCGCGGTGCGAGCGCAGGTGCTTGGGGTAGCGAGGGCGTTACATACCTCTTTGACGATACGGTTGAGAAGTCGTTGGAGCAGATCTTTGGCGAGAAGCAGGCCGAGATAGTCTATGTGGAGGAGTAAATTTTCGGAGTCACTCTTGCCATTAGCGCAAAAATCGCTATCTTTAACATCGAAAACGAGTAATAACACAATAAAAACTGAATTATGGAATTTGAAGGCGTAGTTTATAAGATATTACCCCCAACCAAAGGCACCTCGGCACGCGGCGACTGGCAGCGTCAGGAGGTTATTTTCGAGCTTCAGCAGGAGTTCTCGCGTAAGGTGTGCGTCATCTTTTTCAACAAGGAGTCGGACGTGGCACGTCTGCGTGAGGGTATGACCTGCACCGTATCGGTCAATATCGAGTCGCGCGAGTACAACGGCAAGTGGTACACCGACGTTCGTGCTTGGCGCGTGCAGCCCAAGGAGGTTGAGGCTGCTCCCCCGATGCCCGATATGCCGCCCTTTGGCGACGAGCCTGCGTATGCCGCCCCCGCACAGCCTATGGCTGAGGTGGATGATCTGCCGTTCTAAACGATTGGGCAAAATAGAATCCGTTGTGTCGCTACCTGAGGGTGTCGGCACAACGGATTATGTTCTTATGTGGTGAGGTTAGATGACTTCAGCCACGAGATAGTTGCTGCCGCCGATGAAGATTGCATCTTCGGCGGTGGCAATCTTTTTTGCCTCGGCCAAAGCCTCCGTTGCCGTGGGGCAAACCTCGCCGCTCAACCCCGCCTTTTGAGCCAGCTGCGCGAGCTCCTCTTTAGGCAAGGCTCGCTGCGTTGAGGGTGCGGTGAAGAGGTAATGTGCATCGTGGGGCATAAGTCTCAAGACCTCCTCGACATCCTTGTCGCGCACGAAGCCAATGACGCATATCAGTCGCTTGTGGCTCTGCTGAAGAGTACGCAACTGCTCGGCAACATACTTTATGCCGTGCGAGTTGTGGCCCGTGTCGCAAATCACCGTCGGGCGCTGCTGCAACTGTTGCCAGCGACCTGCAAGATGTGTCGTCGTGGCGGCACTCTCCACGCCCTCGATAAAGGCACGGCGGGGAATGGTGAGGGGTGTCGATAAGTGCAGATAATCCAATGCTGCTGCGGCCGTTATGAGATTGTGCTGCTGATAGTTGCCCTTAAGGTCGAGCGTGAGCGAGAACTCCCTGCCGTCGCGCTTGCGGCGGAGCGTATAACGCCCCTCGGCTGTGCATATTGCCGAAAAATGCTCCTCGGCGAAGATTAGCGGGCTTTGCAGTGCGGCCGTGCGCTCTGTAAATACCGAGTCGTACTCCTCCGACCTCTCCCCCAGAACGAGTGCTGTGCGGGGCTTTACGATACCCGCCTTCTCGGCGGCAATCTGCGAAAGGGTATTTCCTAAAAGGTCGGTGTGATCCATCCCGACGTTCGTAACGACGCTTAGCATCGGGCGGAGAATATTCGTTGCATCCAATCGCCCGCCGAGTCCCGTCTCGATGACGGCCACCTCGACATCGCAGCGACTGAAGTAGTCGAATGCCATCGCCGTAGTCATCTCAAAGAAAGAGAGTTGCAGTGCCTCCATCTTCTCTCGATGGCGGGCTACAAACTCCACAACCTCCTGCTCCGAGATCATCTGCCCATCGACGCGCATACGCTCACGAAAATCCTTCAGGTGGGGCGAGGTGAACAATCCCACGCGGTAGCCCGCCTTCATCAGGACGGAGGCTATGAGGTGCGAGGTCGAACCCTTGCCGTTGGTGCCGGCGATGTGGATCGTCGGGTAGTTCTTGTGCGGTGAGCCGAGATAGTGGCAGAAATCCTCGATGCGCTCCAAGCCAGGCTTGTAGGCATCGGCACCCACCTGCTGAAAGGAGGGCGTTGAGGTGAAGAGGTATTCGAGTGTTTCGCTGTAATTCATCGCGTTTAATCTACAAGGTGGTTGCGGCGGCGGATGCGGTAGGCCGAGAAGTACATAATGCCGAGGAATACGACCAATAGCGACATACGTCCCACCCAATCGCCATATTTAACATAGGGTGTGAGGCGCGTCGAGAGCTCCACCTCGTCGGTGAGAATGCCACGCTCATCCCAATCCATTCTCTGTAGCACGTCGCCCCGCGATGAGATAAATCCCGATACTCCCGTATTTGCACTTCGCGCTACGGCACGGCGTGTCTCGATGGCACGCAGTCGGCAGAAGTCGAACAGTCGCTTGTGGCCGGGGGTGTTGCCCCACCAGCCATCGTTTGACATCACGAGCATAAGGTTGGCCCCCTCGCGTGCGAAACGGGCGAAGGCGTCGCCATACAGACCCTCGTAGCAGATTGCAGGGCCGGCCACGATCTCGCGCTTGCTGAAGACGGTTGCCTCGTCGTTGCGACCGAGCTGGCCTGTGATACCGCCCAGATCGACAAAGTTGTCGAGGTGGCTCACAAACGCCGGCAT
>JAFOEH010000297.1 GCA_017380275.1 Alistipes sp. | reverse complement strand
GTGTTGGTGGCGATATTCTACCCTCTGCAGTATTATCAGGACGAGTTGCGTATGATCGAATATCCCGATGGCTCGAATTACTTTGTGCACGGGCGCGCCTCGTTTACCGATTTGGCGTGGTATTGGAACGTGCTGCTCGGCCTATTGATGATGGGTGCTAACTGCTCGATTAAGTTCATCTTTCGCTCGATGCAGGATGAACAGAAGATTGCCCAGATGGAGCGTCAGGCTCTGCAAGCAGAGATGGATTATCTGAAGTATCAGATTAATCCACACTTCTTTATGAATACGCTCAATAATATCCACGCGATGATTGATATCGATGCGGAGGCGGCCAAGGAGTGCGTGATTGAGCTCTCGAAGATGATGCGATATGTGCTCTACGACTCGGAGCAGGTGCATACTAACCTCTGGCAGGAGGTGGAGTTTACGGAGAATTATGTCGAGCTGATGAGAATACGCTATGCGGCCGATATTGATGTGCAGTTTAACGTGCAGAAGCCGTTGCCCTCGGGTGCGAAGGTGCCTCCGCTGATTCTGATTGTATTTGTGGAGAACGCTTTCAAGCACGGCGTGAGCTATAATAGTCCGTCGTTTGTCCATATCTCGCTCTATTGTGAGGGTGGCCGAGCCATCTGCGAGGTGCGTAACTCGCGCCACGAGGGGGTGAAGACCGAGCGGGGCGGTGTCGGGCTGGAGAATGTGCGCAAACGTCTGGAACTTATCTTTGGAGGTGATTATACGCTGCTCATCGATGAGAGCAAGCCGACTGAATATAGTGTTAAATTGTCAATTCCGATGTATTATGATAAAGTGCATAACCATTGATGACGAACCTTTGGCCCTTCGACAAATTGGGGCTTATGTCAATCGTACGGGGTGCCTGGAGCTTGTGGCTGCGTGCCGAAGCGCGGCCGAGGCGCAGAAGTGTCTGGATAGTGAGAGTGTCGATTTGATATTTGTGGATGTGAATATGCCCGATATGAACGGTGTGGATTTCGTGCGCGGACTAAAGAATCCGCCGATGGTGATATTCACAACGGCATATTCGGAGTATGCCATCGAGGGTTTCCGTCTCGATGCGGTGGATTATTTGCTAAAGCCATTCTCGTACGCGGACTTCAGTCGTGCGGTGGAGAAGGCGCTTTCGCTCATCGAATTACAGCGTTTTCGCCAAGCAAGCGAGGCTATGCCCGAGGTGGAGCCCGTGCAGCAGGAGCGCTCGGAGGCCGATGACTGTATCTCGATAAAGGCCGATTACAAGGTCTCGCTCGTTAAGTATGCCGATATTATATATATGGAGAGTATGGGCGAGTATGTGCGTCTGCACCTTACGAACGGCACGAAGCTGATGACGCTGTTCCGCCTGAAAAATATGGAGAGTGCGCTGCCGACGGATCGTTTTATGCGTGTGCATAGGTCTTATATCGTGAATTTGGGACACGTTACGGGCTATGCGCGAGGTCGTGTGTATCTGGATAATGAGGAGTATGTGCCCATCAGTATCAACTACCGCGACGCCTTCCGCGACTATGTCGAGCGTCGCCATCCGGCGCAGATGATGTAGCCTATCCAACGCGAGGGAATGATCTAAGTGGTGTGTAACCCTCCGTCGAGTGTTCGAAGCAGAAGTGCTGGAGGCCGTTGCTGAGGATCAGATAGCGTGCGCCCACCACGGCGTTGTAGCGCGTGGCCTGCTCGAACACCTCGCCTAGCGTCTTGCGATTTGTGAGGTCGATATCCGTAGCCTTGCACTCGACAAGGATGAGCGGGCGAGCTTCGGAGTCCATAACCACGATGTCGGCACGTTGTGGCATAGAGTTGATGCAGACCGGATACTCCTCTATAATCGAGCGCAGCGGTGCGCCACAATGACTCACCAGAAACGACACCAAGTGGCGGCGAACCCACTCCTCGGGGGTGAGTACAACGTAGGCCGACCGCACATCGTCGAAAACAAGCGTGCGGCCACAATCGCTCTTTGCTCGCAAATTTATGGGCGGCAGGTTGAGTTTTGGCATCGATTCCATCGTGGGAATAAAAAATTTAGTAACTTTGACAGCAAATATACAAATTATAGTGAAGATATGAAACGTATTTTGTCAATCATAGCACTTTTGTTGGTATCGGCGGCGGCCTCGGCGCAGGAGTACGACTCACCCGAGTATGTGTCGCTCGGCCGCGAGGCGGCACGCTCGGCCGTAGTGCCTTACCCTTCGGCGGCGGAGGCCTTTACGCGTGGCGCAGGTCGCGTCCGTTCGCTCTATATGCGTCCCGTGACGGAGTGGACCCGAACAGAGGAGGCCGATGCAACAGTCTTTACGTCGAAGTATGTGATCCCCTTCTCGTGGCTGAGCCGATTGGCTATCCTCTATGTCGATGAGGCGTCGGGAGCATACGAGGTGCTGATCAATGGCAAGAAGGTGGGCTATGCGGCGAATGCCTTCTCGCCCGCAGAGTTCAACGTCACAAAAGCCTCGAAGGAGGATATGAATACCATCCAGATCCGTGTTCTGAAGGAGCATTGGAGTAGCCGTATGGAGGATTTTGTCGAGCAGCGCGAGCCTCGTGTGGGTGAGGTTTATGTGATGTCGCAGCCGACGATTCGCGTGCGCGATGTGGTGCATAACACGCGCGTGGATATGAATAGTGAGAATGCAACGGTTGAGATCGGCATTGTCGTGAAGACCGAATCGCTCAATCCCAAGAAGGCGCGTATCCACTACGAGCTCATCGCTCCCGACACGACAGTCGTGACGCACGGCCACCGCGATATCACGCTTGGAATGCGCGAGGAGGATACCGTCAAGCTGATGGCGCAGATTCCCTACGTTCTGACGTGGTGTGCAGATATGCCTGTGCGCTATCGCCTCAACCTGAAGACGCAGATCGAAGGTCGCTATGCCGAGTATCAGTCGCATCTGATCGGCTTCCGCACGGTTGAGACCAACGAGGAGGGCGACTTTAAGATTAATGGTATTCCGACAGATCTGCTCTATCGTGACTTCGATCCGCAGAAGGTTACCGATAAGGATATCGTCGCTGCGCGCGTGTTGCAATACAATGCTGTGAGATTTACGGCAGGTGCTGTGCCGCAGAATGTATATCGTATGTGCGATTCGCTGGGTATGTACGTTATCACGCAGATGCCAATCAACACCAAAAAGAGCGGTATTTCGCGTCGTGTGGGCGGAAATCCCTCGAACGATCCAAAATGGAAGAATGCTTATCTGGATCGCGTTGAGACGGTCTATCGCACCACGCGAAACAATGCTTGCGTGATTGGATATGTGATGGCTGAGGAGTCGTCGAATGGTATAAATCTGTATGAGAGCTATTTGCGTCTGAAGGCGCTGGAGCAGAAGCGCCCCGTGATATACATCGAATCGGCTGGAGAGTGGAATAGTGATTAGTGCGAAATGAAAATTTTTTGAAAAAAAACACAAAAAAATTTGCACAGAATAAAAAAGTGCCTTATATTTGCACTCGCAATCAGGAACGAAAGTTCAACGGTTTGCAAAATGCCTCTTTAGCTCAGTTGGTAGAGCACGACACTCTTAATGTTGGGGTCCAGGGTTCGAGCCCCTGAGGGGGTACTTGAAGAGACTCTTCAGATTTTTCTGAAGAGTCTTTTTCATTTTGTTTGCGTAACTCGCTTGTTTGCTGATAGATAAGGTCGAGTACTTTGTTGTAAGATTTGGTTCGATATTTTTTTCCATCAAATTCAATTTTATCTATAAACATCGAACCTATGAGTTTACATTTGGTCTCTGTTGGTGCTTCGTCTATGAATGTATCCAGATTGTTAATCAGCAACATAGAGTAGTTAATCTTTGGTTCGAGATTGTGCCTTTTTGCAGTTTCGAGCAATTCTATTCTATCTTGGAATTTCTTTGCTTCTTTATCTATCTGCATATTGAACTTATCGTATGTTGCTTTATCTATCTCGCCATCCATATATTTAATTCCAATATTTTCTCTTCTAAGTTCACATCGCTCTAATTCTTTGTGCAATTTTGATATTTCAATATCAGATTCTTTATATTTATCTGCTTGTATATCTTTTAGGACTTCTTCGTATAGAGCGAGTACAGCCTTGTTAGGTTTTAGCGTTTGTAGATAACGACGAAATAACTTGTGAGCGACACTTGCATTGCATCGAAAATGTTTACCATCTTTAGCACAATGGTAGTAATAGTACTTACCACCATTACCAGTGCTACCACTACCAGTAAGTGATGCTCCACATTTTGGACACACAAGGTATTTACGAAGATATACTTCTGGATGTAATATTTTCGTTGTTTTAGGGGTATCTCGACGTTTCCCATCTATCACAGATTGTACTATGTCAAAGGTCTCTTCGTCAATAATGGGCTGATGTATGCCCTTGACAATGTGTTCATCTATTTGGATTCTGCCATCGTGATATGCAGGTACAAGAATATAGCCTTTGTAGAAAACATTACGTAGCATCTTGAAAAAGGAGTTT
>JAFOEH010000039.1 GCA_017380275.1 Alistipes sp. | reverse complement strand
AGTATCCCGTAATCCTCTACGTCTATGGCGGCCCCCACTCGCAGATGGT
The DNA here is from genome assembly GCA_017380275.1 of Alistipes sp. The sequence continues at coordinate 4,088 of JAFOEH010000039.1, read as the reverse complement.
GCAGAACACCTATCTCGCGCAGTTGCGTCGCTGGGAGATGTATATGGCACAGCGCGGATATGTCGTATTCGTGATGGACAACCGCGGAACGTCGAATCGCGGTGCCGAGTTCGAGAAGGCCATCAACCGCCAGTGCGGTCAGGCCGAGATGGCCGACCAGATGGAGGGTATGAAGTGGCTGATGTCGCACGAGTGGGTTGACAAGGATCGTATCGGTGTACACGGCTGGTCGTATGGCGGATTTATGACCATATCGCTGATTACCAACTACCCCGACGTATTCAAGGTAGGCGTTGCGGGCGGCCCCGTAATCGACTGGAAGTGGTATGAGGTAATGTATGGCGAGCGTTATATGGACAACCCGCAGAACAACCCCGAGGGATTTGAGCTCACGAGCCTTATCAACAAGGCCACCTCGCTCAAGGGCAAGCTCCTGATTTGCCAGGGTGCGGTGGATAATGTAGTGGTATGGCAGCACTCGCTCTCGTTCGTGCAGGAGTGCGTGAAAAACAACATCCACTCGATCGACTATATGCCCTACCCCACAGCCGAGCATAATGTCTACGGACGCGACGCTTTACACCTTTATAATAAGATTACCAACTATTTCGAGGATTATCTGCGATAGATATCCAGCAGACCAAACTAACGGCGCGGCAGTCATAATAATATGATTGTCGCGTCGTTTTATATGGCAGAGAGTCGGCTCGGAAGATGATTAGTTTACACAATAGGTATTTCGGCCAACGCCCTAATACGCAACAATATAGCATTTATGTTGTGGCAACAAAACGGCTCGAAATGAATAAAAATTCCACCGCAAAGTTGTATAAATGGAATATTGTTCGTAACTTTCGAGTTGAAAATACACTTATTAAAACTAATTAATAAATTAAAAATAAAGAGTCTTATGAATTTTATGTTTATCGGTGGCATTGGCACCCAGGAGCTTCTGCTTGTAGTAGTTGTAGTATTGATCCTTTTTGGTGGTAAGAAGTTGCCCGAGTTGATGCGTGGCGCAGGTCGTGGTATCCGCGAGTTCAAGGATGCTATGAACACCGCTACTACCATCGAGGAGGACAAGAAGCCCGAGGAGAAGAAAGAGGAGGAGAAGTAGGATAACCAATCGATTAGCCCACGCAACTGATGAGTAACCAGCCCACACACGACGAAGCGGAGATGACATTTGGCGAACACCTCGACGAGGTGCGCAAGATTCTTGTCCGCGTAGCCATTATTTTTACACTGCTTTTCATAGTGCTCTTCTCGCTGAAGGGCATTGTGTTGGATATTGTATTTGCCCCCATCCGCGAAACATTCCCGACCAACCGGTTCTTTGCCTGGTTGGCCGAGTTGGTAGGCTCGGAGGCGTTGGACATCAACCCCGAGAATGTGGAGTTGTTCAACAACAAGATGGCAGGTCAGTTCCTCTTGCACATCAAGAGTTCAATCGTGGGTGCGTTCATCGTTGCATTCCCCTATCTTATCTGGGAGCTGTGGCTATTCGTCAAGCCCGCACTGCCGCCCCACCAGCGCAAGCGTAGCATCCGCTACGTTATGGAGACACCCATCTGGTTTGTGATGGGACTGTTATTCGGTTACTACATCATCTCACCCTTGGCGATTAACTTCCTCGGTAACTATCAGGTTAGCGACCAGATCAGCAACATCATCGACGTGAGTTCGTTTATGACAACCGTCATCAGCGTATCTTTCGCCGCCGCTGTTGCGTTCCAGCTGCCGCTACTTATCCGTCTGCTCGCGACGATGGGAATAGTATCGTCGAGCGGAATGCGTCAGTACCGCAAGGTGGCTGCCGTAGCATTGCTGATCTTCGCGGCTATCATCACGCCGCCCGATATTATCAGCCAATGCTTGATCTTCGTTCCCTGTTACATTCTCTATGAGTACGGTATCGGCATCGCCGAGCGTATCGAGAAGCGTCGTGCAAAGGACGAGGCTGAGTATCAGGCCAAAGTGGAGGCCGAGAAGGTTGCCGCGCGCGAGAAAGAGGAGCAGGAGGCGAAACTGAAGGCCGAGCAGGAAGCGAAGCAGAAAGAAGAGGAGCAGGCCCGCCAGAAGCAGGAGGCTGACGAGAAGGCTGCCGAGAAGAGCGACGAGGAGGACAACACGGAGAATGATCCTACCCCGACCGAGCCGGAGGAGCCCACCGACGAGCCCGCAGAGCCATCGGAGGAGACTACAGCCGACGAGACTGAGGCTGGGGAGGATAAGCCTGAGACAAAGGCGGAGCAGTCTGCACCCAAGAGCGGCGAGCAGACCGACGAGAATCCCGACAACCCCAACCCGGGCGACTACCTGGTTGAGGAGGAGCACGAGATGAGCTTCGGCGTGTCGGAGAGCTCTGACGAGGAGCTGGAGATTATGCGTCGCTTTATGCCCAAGGCCGAGGAGTAATCCTCATCCCGTAACAAAAGCCCGATATGGACAGACTTGGTTTCTTCAAGCAGGGACTATCCTCGTTAATCGAGGTGGCACAGTCGATAGTAGGTCTAAAGCACGCAGCAGAATCATTCACCGAGGCGGTGGACGAGGCGTTGAGTAACATCAAGACCGACATTGGCCTGCATCTGTTATCGGTAGATGGCGACATATACGACCAGCCCAAAGGGACACTTATGGAGTTGGCCCGAATGGGGTATTCGACTCTCGAAACAGGCTTATACTACGGTGGCAAGGTACACGGAATGAGTGCCGAGGCATTCAAGGCATTAGCCAACGAGGCTGGCCTAAAAATAACCGCCGCCCACCTCAACCACCTCTACGAGGTGCCAACCAAGGGGCCGGACAAAGATGACACGGGAGCAAACGATGGGCCAGACAAGGGGGCCGAGGGTGTAGGCGTTGTAAATGGAGATGCCGTAGGTGCAGTAAAGGAAGGAAGTAAAGCTCAGGCCGCAGGCGCTGTAAAGGGCGAGGCCGCCGAGGATGCAAATAAAGAGGTTGGCGTCGATGACGAAAACGACCCCAACTATCAGTGGTGGAGCAAGGCGCTCGACACGCACCTCAAGCTCGGATGCCAATACATAACCTCTTCGCGCATAGCCGACTACCCTACCACAGAAGATGTCGTAACCTATGCCGAATACTTCAACAACATAGGTCGATGGACTGCCGATCGGGGGATGCAGTTCTGCTACCATCCCGATGCCGCAGCCCTAAGAAAAAAAGATGGCGAAAAATCGATCTTCGAAATCATTGCCGAGCGATGCGACCAGGAGAAGGTCTGCTTCCAGATTGACACTTTCGAAGCGCTCGAGGCAGGAGTGGATGTGATGGAGTTGCTGAAGACATACGGCAAACGAATCATACTCCTGCATCTGCACGACGAGCGGAACACCTGCGAGAGCGGACGCATAGATTTCGATAGCATTATAAAAAAAGGTATAGAGACAGGCGTGAAGGATATCTTCATCGAGGTGCGCAGTTACTCGTTCCCGCCGATGAAATGTGTGGAGCGAAGCCTCTACAATGTGCAGGCTCTACACTCTATACGATACTGATGAAAAGCAAAATGCTTATACAATATTATTAACCTAAAAAATTACAACAATGTCAAAGAAAATCTCAAGAGCTGACTTTTTGAAGGCCTCAAGCGCAGGTCTGGCAGCGATGACCGTTGTACCTAACAACGTAATGGGAGCAGCCTTTGGTCACAAGGCTCCGTCTGACAAGTTGAATATTGCAGCCGTAGGTATCGGTGGTATGGGCCACTCAAACATCAACGGCGTTAAGAACACCGAGAACATCGTTGCTTTGTGTGATACCGACTGGAATTACGCAAAGGCTGTTTTCGAGGAGTTCCCCAAGGCTCAGCGTTTCTGGGACTGGCGCGAGATGTACGATAAGGCTGCAGACCAGATCGATGCAGTGATCTGTGCTACTCCTGACCACACTCACGCACTCGTATCGGCAAGCGCAATGGAGCTCGGCAAGCACATCTACTGCCAGAAGCCCCTTGCACACTCAGTTTACGAGTCACGTCTTTTGACCAAGCTCGCAGCTAAGACCGGTGTGGCTACTCAGATGGGTAACCAGGGTTCGTCGGGCGTAGGCGTTGAGACCGT
>JAFOEH010000296.1 GCA_017380275.1 Alistipes sp. | reverse complement strand
GCCCTCGACGGGCAATATTGTGCTTACCACAAATAAAAATTTATCCACCGAGGAGTATTTTTTGGACATTTCCGAGAACGGCATCACGATCGAAGGCGGATCGGCAGCAGGAGTGCACAACGGAATCGAGACACTACTGCAACTGCTCCCATCGAGTGTATATTCGGGCGATGTGGCGCTCCCCGCGATGCTGACGGCGTGCCACATCGAGGACGAGCCGCGATTTGAGTACCGAGGCTTTATGCTCGACGTATGCCGAACGTGGATGGACAAGGAGAAAGTGAAGAAATTTATCTCAAATCTCGCACACCACAAGATCAACCATCTGCACCTGCATCTCTCCGACGACGAGGGCTGGCGCGTGGAGATAAAGTCGCACCCCGAGCTTACCGAAGTAGGAGGTTTTCGCGGTGTGGATTCGCCCGTTGCAGCCCGCTATGGTCGCTGGGACGAGCACTACGGAGGTTACTTTACACACGAGGATATTCGCGAAATAGTCGCCTATGCCTCAGAGCGCAATATCGAGATAATCCCCGAGATCGACCTGCCGGGCCATAGCCACAATCTGGCGCGCGTTCGCCCTGAGGTGCTGTGTAACTATACACCCGGACTAAAGGCTTCGGACGGATATGACACACGAAGTGTTCTGTGTGTGGCAAAGGAGGATAACTACGCTCTGTTAGAGGATGTTATCCGCGAGCTTTCGGAGTTGTTTCCCTCGTCATACATCCACGTCGGTGGCGACGAAGTGAGTACCTCGCAGTGGGAGCGCTGTCCCGACTGTCAGGCGCTGATGAAGCGCGAGGGGATGAGCGAGGCGCGAGAGCTGCAGGACTACTTCACGCGTCGCATATCGGCCATCGTCGAGAAGTATGGCAAGCACCCTGGAGTCTGGAACGAGGCCGCGCGCGGCAATGCACTGCCGCAGGGGGCGCTGGTCTATGGCTGGGAGAGTGTGAAGGCGTGTCAGGATGCAACAACGAAGGGATACAAGACGGTGGTAATGCCGGGCGAGTATTTCTACTTCGATATGCGTCAATCGCGCCGAGAGGAGGGTCACGACTGGGCCGCAATATTCGATACGAAGAAGCCACTATCGTTTGGTTTTGAGCAGTTTACCGACGAGCAGATGGAGCACGTCGCTGGCGTGCAGGCATCGTTCTTCAGCGAGGCATACATCTCGCGTCTGGAGTACGATTACGACTTCCTCTACTACCAGACCTACCCCCGCATCTGCGCCCTAAGCGAGGTGGCGTGGTGTGGCAAGGGTGCCGAGTGGGAGGAGTTTTATGCACGACTCAAGGATAGCCATTACAGCCGTATGGTGGCTATGGGGATCGATTTTCGACTCTTCCCGCCGACGGTAAATTATAAGGACGGAGTGCTCACGGCCTCGACCGACGACCGCTCACACATCTACTACACCGTCATCGGCGAGCAGGGCGAAAAAGTCTATACTTCACCCATTAAGACCAACCACCCCGAGCGCTATGCCTTTCGGACACGATCTGGCGGAGCCCATAGTCCCGAGGCGGGCGTGGCGAAACGCTTTAGCCGCTTGCAGCCGAAGGTCAAGATAACTTCCTCTATCACAGAGAGTGAGCGATTCCCCTACTCCAATGCCGAGGGGTACGGTCGCATCGCTCGTACCTCGCGCGTTGGACGCGATGGCGATTGGATTCTCTACACCTTCGAGCAGGCCGTCGAGTGCCGCCGATTGGAGGTGCGCACGGGTAATCTGCAGCTGCCGCGATATATCTTCAATGCGGGTTATATGGAGGTGAGCTACGATGGCGAGACATTCACCCGCGTGGGTGATCTGAAAAATGGCGGTGCTGCGATCGACAATCCCAAACGAGCAATCAAGGCCGTGCGCGTGGTATGCACCGAATCGGGCAACGGAGCCGACTTTGTCACAGTGCAGGAACCGATGGTATTCCCAATACTTTAAGTTATGAAAAAACTAACATACAAGGAGATAGAGAGTGCGGATGCGTTGCGATCAGCCATTACAGAGGGGCATCAGCTACGCCACTACGCCTTCCAAAACATTGATTTCAGCAAGGTTGCGGAGGCTGCCAATTGCAGCTACACCGATTGTATCTTTATGGGATGTAATCTGTCGGAGCAGATGATGGCTCACATCGATCCCAACTGCTACATTTTCCCCTCGCTACCAAAGCCTTACACGATATTTCCCGCGCAGATGTACTCGGCCGCAACGCTCTAT
>JAFOEH010000295.1 GCA_017380275.1 Alistipes sp. | reverse complement strand
GTGATTCTTATGGCTACTACAATCATATGATATATAACACAGATAATGGCCAAGACAGTAATCAGCAGAATTATAATCCTACTTACAAAGCAAGAGCCGTTAAGACAATTACTTTGGAGTAATTAAAATCTACTAATCTTAATAAACGGTGCTACCCTAAGCGGGTGGCACCGTTTTTTTTCAAACGGGGAATTTTCGACATCCATTTGTGACGGTAAATTTTTTAACTTTGCGCAGCCGCCGAGCAGTCGTAATTTTGGGGTTCTCCACCGCCTTTGGTATTCTAATTATTTTTTCATATATTTGTGTAGATATCGAAGATGGTATTGGGGTTGCAAGCCAAAGACAGACCATCTTCGCGAGTAATCACCAAGTCATTGACCATAAAGCGAGAGTATGAAAGAGGCACTCAAATTTTATAAGGATTTTCCCAAGGAGGGGATTGTTTTTGTCGATATTATTCCGCTGTTGCAGGATAAAAAAATATTTGCCGAAGTTGTCGAGAAAATTGGCCAAAATCTGACCGCACCGAACATCGTTGCGCCTGAGGCGAGAGGCTTTCTTTTTGCAGCTCCGCTGATGGTGGCGAAGCCCGAGGTACAGAGCATTATCCCGATCCGCAAGAGTGGCAAACTGCCTTATAATGAGGGCGATTTGTGCGACGTGGAGGTTGAGAAGGAGTATGGCTCTGACCATCTGTTCTATCGTCTGAGCGACGTTGCTGCATCGGCCACCGAGGGCGATGAGATTCACGTCTCGATTCTCGACGATCTGCTCGCTACGGGCGGCACGGCCGAGGGTGTTGCTCGCTCGATGATGTCGCAGAAGATTGTGACGGGCGGGCGTGAGTATAAGGTCGTTGTCGATGAGTTTATCTTTATCGTGGAGCTGGATTTCCTGAAGGGTGCGGAGCGCCTGGAGAAGATTGCGCCTGTAAGGTCGTTGATTCATTTGTAATTCGAAATTCGGAATTTGGAACAAAGGGGCTGTTGGCCCCTCTTTTTTTGTTCGCAGGCGCAGGGAATTGGTGCAGAATGGGGCGAGGGAGCATAAATTTTGACTTTTGAATTCTTCATTTTGAATTTATATGTGTATATTTGCACGTTATATACCTTTAATAATAGGAAAATCGCCCACGCGCTCGGGCGAAAACGCATACGAAACAAAAGAATAAAATATAATCCGTTATGAAGTTCAACGAGTACAAAGGTCTCGATCTGGCGGCTATCGCCGACGAGGTATTGAAGAAGTGGGATCAGGACGATACATTCCACAAGAGTATCACAACCCGCGAGGGACATCCTACGTTTGTATTTTATGAGGGTCCCCCCTCGGCAAATGGTATGCCGGGTATCCACCACGTTATGGCCCGCACCATCAAGGACGTAATCTGCCGTTATAAGACGCAGCAGGGCTATCTGGTTCACCGCAAGGCGGGCTGGGATACGCACGGTCTGCCCGTAGAGCTGGGTGTTGAGAAGAAGCTCGGCATCACCAAGGAGGATATTGGCAAGACAATCTCTATCGAGGAGTACAACCGCACCTGCCGCGAGGCGGTGATGGAGTTCACCGACCTGTGGGAGAACCTCACAAAGAAGATGGGTTACTGGGTGAATATGGACGATCCATATATCACCTACGACAATAAGTATATCGAGTCGTTGTGGTGGCTTCTGAAGCAGCTCTACGACAAGGGCCTTCTGTATAAGGGTTACACCATCCAGCCCTATTCGCCCGCTGCGGGTACGGGCCTTTCGACTCACGAGCTCAATCAGCCCGGTTGCTACCGCGACGTGAAGGATACCACGATGGTGGCTCAGTTCCGCATCACAGAGCCCAAGCCCGAGATGGAGGGTTGGGGTACGCCCGTATTCCTCGCGTGGACCACTACTCCCTGGACTTTGCCCTCAAACACGGCTCTCTGCGTCGGCCCGAAGATCGACTACGTTGCCGTTCGCACCTATAACGGCTACACGGGCGAGAAGATCACCGCCGTTCTGGCCGAGCCGCTGCTCTACTCTCACTTCAACAAGAAGGCCGAGGGCATTGCGCTGGAGGATTACAAGGCGGGCGATAAGCTCATCCCCTTCGAGGTCGTTGGCCGCTGGAAGGGCCCCGAGCTGGTGGGTATGCACTACGATCAGCTCATCCAGTGGGTTAAGCCCGTGGAGCTTAACGACGAGGGCGAGTGGCAGGTGGCTGCCGAGAAGGCCTTCCGCGTGATTCCGGGCGACTACGTTACCGTTGAGGATGGTACGGGTATCGTACACATCGCACCTACGTTTGGTGCCGACGATGCCTTCGTGGCTCGTCAGGCGGGTATCCCCTCGCTCTTTATGATCAACAAGCGCGGCGAGACACGCCCGATGGTTGACCTGCAGGGTAAGTTCTACCAGATGGAGGAGCTCGATGAGAAGTTCCTCTCGGAGTGCGTCAATAAAGAGGCATACAAGGATTATGAGGGCCGCTGGGTGAAGAACGCCTACGACCCGCAGTTCACCGTCGATGGCCGCTACGACGAGGCTGCAGCCGCTGCTGCTGAGTCGCTCGACGTATATATCGCTATCAACCTCAAGGCTGTGAACAAGGCCTTCAAGATTGAGAAGCATACGCACAACTATCCCCACTGCTGGCGTACCGATAAGCCCGTGTTGTACTACCCCTTGGATTCGTGGTTTATCAAGACTACAGCCCTCAAGGAGCGTATGATGGAGCTCAACGAGACCATTCTCTGGAAGCCTGAATCGACTGGTACGGGCCGTTTTGGCAAGTGGCTGGAGAACCTCAATGACTGGAACCTCTCGC
>JAFOEH010000294.1 GCA_017380275.1 Alistipes sp. | reverse complement strand
GTATGAAGAAGAGTCGAAACATATCTCCATCGTTGGCGCAACCATCTGAGGTTAAGCAAACGGGTTATTGTTTTTCGACATTTGCTATTGATTTTCATAACGACGTTACTACTGTTTTTTATTGTTGATATATTGGGCGACTGTTTGGTCGCCCTTTTTGTAAATGAATATGAGTAAAAAGATAATACTTAAAGGAGGAACAATCATTCACGACGGTGTGGCCGAGATGGCCGATGTGGCTGTGGTGAATGGCCTTATTGAGCGTATCGAGGCCGACATTGTGCCTGCGGAGTGTGATCACGTCTATGACTGCTCGGGACGTGTTGTGATGAGCGGATTAGTCGATCTGCACGTTCATTTGCGTGAGCCGGGTTTTTCGGCAAAGGAGACCATCGCAACGGGTACGGCAGCTGCGGCACACGGCGGTTTTACTACTGTTTGTTCGATGCCCAATCTTGAGCCAGCGCCCGATTCTATGGATAATTTGCAGCGTCAGCTGGATTTGATCGAGCGTGACGCCGTGGTTAAGGTTTTGCCCTATGCCACCATCACGCGCAAGCGATATGGCCGTGAGTTGGTCGATTTTGAGCAGCTCAAACCCTATGTTGCCGGCTTCTCGGATGACGGCAGCGGTGTGCAGAGCGATGAGGTGATGCAGGCGGCTATGGCCGAGGCGGCTCGCACGGGTGCTATTATCGCGGCACACTGCGGGGTGAATGAGCTTCTGCGAAAGGGATATATCCACGACGGCGAGTATGCCCGCTTGAATGGTCACCGAGGTATCTGCTCGGAGAGTGAGTGGCGACAGATCGAACGCGATATCGACCTTGCGGCGAAGGCCGATTGCCGTTATCACGTTTGCCATATCTCGACAAAGGAGAGCGTTGAGTTGATTCGCCAGGCGAAGAACCGTGGCGTGAAGATTACCTGCGAGACAGGACCCCACTATCTGACGATGTGCGATATGGATCTAAAGGAGGAGGGACGCTTCAAGATGAATCCCCCGATTCGTTCGGCTGAGGATCGTGAGGCGCTTGTTGCGGGTTTGCAGGATGGTACGATCGATGTTGTGGCGACGGATCACGCGCCCCATACGGCTGAGGAGAAGTCGCGCGGATTGGAGTTCAGTGCAATGGGTGTTGTAGGCCTTGAGACCTCGTTTGCGGTGATATATACGAAGCTCGTGAAGGAGGGTGTGATCTCGCTTGAGAAAGCTGTGGAGGTAATGGCCGAAGCACCACGTCGCATCTTTAACTTGGGTGGCGGACTCCGCGTGGGCGAGGCTGCCGATATTGCAGTGTTTGATCTGGAGAGCAGATTTACGGTCGATCCCGAGAACTTCCTTTCGATGGGACATAGTACCCCGTTTGAGGGTTGGGAGTTGCAGGGCGAGTGCTGTCTGACGCTTGTTGATGGAAAAATTGCTTACGAAAAAAGATAAACAAAAATAATAAATCACTATTCAATGAAACCATTTACTAAAAAGTTAGTTCTTGAGAACGGTCGCGAGTTCCTCGGCTATGGCTATGGCGCCAACGTGGAGCGTGC
>JAFOEH010000293.1 GCA_017380275.1 Alistipes sp. | reverse complement strand
GCAGTTGACAAGCTCCATTGCCCCCGTGTCGGTGAGGTACGACCCTTCGGTTACGAAGAACTCCTCGCCGTGGTGTACGCTCTGCCCGTCGGTCATCGTGAATGCCGACTTCGACATCGAGAGGTAGTGCACCGCATCCAGCAGGTTGGTCTTGCCCGCGCCGTTGTCGCCAACGAAGCAGTTGATGCCCTCCGAGAGCGTAAGCTCGGCTTGAGGAAGATTCTTGAAATTGATGAGTAACAACTTTTTTAACCGCATAGGCTTCAGTTTTTCTGGTCAAAGTTACAATTTTTCGCCGACTTATTGCTCTTTTGCGACGATTGAAAAACATTTTCGTCGCACTTTATGCGTTTTTTGCAATTTTTATTATACTTTTGCATTTTGAATTAGAACGATTAAAACTAAAAAACAATAAATTCTATGGCAAAAGAGGTATTGACACCCCAGGAGGAGATGCTCGAGTCGGCTCAGGCCCAGACCGAGAATTTCTTCGAGAAGAACAGTAAAATGGTAGTTGTCGCTATTGTAGCAATCTTTGCTCTGGCGGCATTGGTATTCGGTTATAAGAAGCTCATCGTTGAGCCTCGCTTGACCAAGGCACAGGAGATGCTCTACGAGGCACAGTATCGCTTCGAGCAGCAGAACGCCGATTTCTCGTTGGCGCTCAATGGCGACGCTTCAGCTCCCGGCTTCGCGCAGGTAGTTGAGCAGTACGGCAACACTCCCGCTGGTAACTTGGCAAAGATGTACGCTGCAGCTTGCTCATTGCGTTTGGGCGACGTAGCTGCTGCCGAGAGCTACATCAACTCTTTCTCTAACGTGAAGGGCGTTCCTGGCCAGATCATCAACGCTTTGGCTGCTGGTCTGAAGGGCGACATCGCTGTTGAGAATGGCGACAACGCTAAGGCTGCAACGCTGTTCGAGAGCGCTGCCGCAGTTAGCGACAACGACTTCACCGCTCCTATGTACCTGCGTAAGGCTGCTTTGGCTTACCGTGCGCTGGGCAACACTGCTAAGGCTGACGAGTTGCTCAAGACCATCACCGAGAAGTACCCCGCATCGTACGACTCAACCCAGGCCGAGCGTTACCTCACCGAGTAAGCATTCGGAGCCGTGGATAACTTGAAGATCGGCATTGTCATCGTGGACGAGCAGGCGGCTCTGGCGCATCGTAACCTCACGGCTACGGTGGAGAGTCTCAAGGCGCTCGGCTGTACGGAACAGAATGTGCTGGTGCGTCACGCGCCGCGTCTGTTCAATGTGGTGATGACTACGCAGTTCTTCGCCGAATATACCGACGTGGATGCAGTGGTGATTCTGGCCGAGGATGACTCCTCGCCCGAATATGCAGCAATGCTGTATGGACTAACCAAACTGCAGATAGCGTGGAATATGCCCATTGCGGTGGGTGATTGCCGCGTGGCATCGGAGGTTGTGGATATGGTCGCTATGCAGAACGAAATGGAGGCCGCAGCTCCCGAACACATCTCGCCCGACCGTAAGTCGATAAATTAACGTGCGCCAGCATCGCGCAGGTGCCGTGCAAACAGAAAGGCCGCTTCACCATTCGGTGAGGCGGCTATTTTTTTGTGGGAGGTGGGAGCGATTTTTGAAAAAGCGGCTATTTTTGTTGTATTGGCGGGCGAGCCTTTTGGGTAGTTGCGGGGCTGTTTTTGTGGGATAGTGAGCTTGTGGTTAGCTGCGAACCGGCCGAAGGGACACTATAAGATGGCGAACGGTTCCTTTACACTTACACTCTCGCGCTCCTCAATCATTCGACCGATCGTACGCCTCAGATAGTCGTGAATATCTTCGCGCAATTTCTCATATAGCGGACACGACGTGTAGTTCTCGTTGTCGAGCAGTACGTCGCGAATCGAACGCAACGAGTTCATATAATTACTCATCTCATTCTTGAGCGAGAGCCCCTGCTTCTTCGAGGAGTTGATCTTCGCCACGGACATCTGCCTGAGCTTGTCGCACACCGCGTTGAGCATTGGCATTACGACATTGTCCATCAGCGTGTGGCCGTGCATATATAGATATGTATTCTCGGGCTCAACGCCCTTTCCTCGCAGATACTCGGCAAAATCCTCAATCTCGTCCCTCATCTGCGGATGTTCGCTCTCCAGACGATGCAACTTGCGCTGCACCTGACGACACAGCCACGCCAGCGTGTCGGCGCCGTTGCGCTCCACTTCGAGAAATCCCAGTCGCACTGTATTCTTGAACTCGACGAGCGTAAATACCGACTCGTGAGAGAGTTGCGCCGAGTAGGCGTACCACAGAAATACGGGATATATCGTGCGCGAGTAGTCGGCCATAAACTGCACAAAATCGAATATGTGGCTGTCATTCTTGGTCGCCTTTACGCAGACGTTGTGCAGCGAGGGTGCGTAGCAGAGATAGTTCTCGGTGGCGTAGGTGTAGGTGTGGAACATAAATTGCGCTCCGTTCACCTCGCGCGAGGTCTCGGTACGATCCTCGAAGAGATAGTCGAAGTCGGAATCGACGCACAACAGCAACTCCTCGCCCGAGCGGGGAATCATCGAGAGCAGCACCTTCTTGCCCTTGGGCAGATCCTCGCGGTTGGGCACCGAGATCTCGAATCGAAGGTAGTCGTTCTGGAAGTGATCGAAAATAGAGCGCCAGAAGGCCACATCCTCGTAGCCCTCGACAAAGACCTGCACCCGTCGGCGACCATCATCCACGGGCAGGGGCAGGGTGGCCACAGAGTCGCATTTGCAGCCTCGCGCAGCCTCGTTTCTCAATTTTTCGATCGTTGTGCGTTTCATAATTTGTCGTAAATATAATAAAATAGTAAATTTGCACCAAATAATTAAGGGTAATTATAAACAAACCAACCGTCAGCCAACGGCCGCAAGGTAGGCCCCGAGAAGCAAGATGACCTAACTGTTTATAGTGAAGTTTTTAATTTGTAATTATATATGAGCGACTGGAAAGAGCGTTTGGGAATGGTCTATTCGACCAACCCCGATTTTGAATATACCACCTCCGCAGAGCCCGAGGAGGAGACCTTGCCGGCTGATAAACAGCCCCTGCGCGTGTGGATCGACCGCAAGCATCGTGGTGGCAAGACCGTGACGCTCGTCAAGGGCTTCGTCGGCACGGAGGAGGATCTCTCGGAGCTGGGCCGTATGCTCAAGAGCAAGTGCGGCGTAGGCGGCTCGGCCAAGGATGGCGAGATCATCATTCAGGGCGACCACCGCGACCGCGTTGTGGAGTTGCTCCTCGCGGCTGGTTATACCAAGACAAAGAGGGCTGGAAACTGATTTTTTTCGATAGCGTGATAAAGAGAGTGTGCAGGATGTTGTTGCTGTTGGTGGCCGTTGCGGTTACCCATACCTCCTATGCCCAGTATTATAGCTGGGGAGCCGATCCTGCGCGTTTTAAGTGGATGGAGGCCACGGGCGAGCGGGCGAGTGTTATCTACCCGCAGCATACGCAGCGCATCGGTCAGACGACACTCTATATGATCGACCGCATCCGCCCCTACATCAACTACGGCCTCGACCTGCCGCCACTCGACCTGCCGTTTGTCATTCACCCCGAGAATATGAGCTCCAACGGCCTTGTGATGTGGCTCCCGAAGCGTGTCGAGTTTCTCTCCTCGCCCTCTATTGACGGCTATTCGATGCCGTGGATTAAGCAGCTCGTGGCGCACGAATATCGCCACGCGGCGCAGTACAACAACCTCAATGTGGGCGTTGTGAAGTTCCTGAGCTACCTCTTGGGTGAGCAGAGCTCAACCATCGGATTGGTCTTTATGCCGCTGTGGATGATGGAGGGTGATGCCACGATGAGTGAGACGGAGGCCTCGTCGTTCGGCCGCGCCAAGCAGCCGCGCTTCACGCTGGAGTTCCGCGCGATGGGCGACATTGTGAACAAATACCGCAATAGCGACAAATTCTTCTGCGGATCGTACCGCGACTTTATCCCCGATCACTATCAGTTGGGCTACCAGCTTGTTGCTCACGGCAACGAACTCGCCGGCCGTGTTATGGCCAACGATATGGCCTCTTACGGACCTCGCCGCCCGTGGACTATCGTCTCGGAGAATTGGCGTATGAAGAGTCTATTCGGCTTCAGCACAACGCAACTCTTCAAACGTACGTTCCGTTCGCTGACCGACTTCTGGGGAGCATTGCCTGCGGTAGAGAATAGCGCCGAACGGCTGCCTGCACCCGCGAAGAGTAGCTATACGACCTACCAGAGCCCTATCGAGGTGGGCGACGAGGTGGTTTTGCTCAAGAGCGATCTTGATCGCCCCTCACGTTTTGTAGCTCTCAACCCCACAACGGGCCAGGAGCGCACGCTCTGCTACACGGGAGTTGTCGCCACGCGCCCCATTTACGACGAGGTGCTCAACCGCATCTGGTGGACGGAGTATCGCCGTAGCCACATCTTCGAGCAGAAGGTCTCCTCGACGCTCTGCTATCTGGATCTGAATCGTCATAACCTGCGCCCGCGAACGGTAACCTCGCGCAAGGAGAATATCCTCTACCCGACACCCGACGACGAGGGAGGATTGGCGTGGGCTGAGTACTCGGCCGATGGCATCTATACGCTTCGCCACGAGATGTGCGATGGACAGATCCGCTCCTTCTCGCTACCTTTCGGCGTGGAGGTACACTCGCTCGATCCAGCAGGTTTTGGTATGTATCCTAACGT
>JAFOEH010000038.1 GCA_017380275.1 Alistipes sp. | reverse complement strand
GGGCGTAGGTGTCGATTTGGAGGGCTTTGAGAAGGAGTTGCAGGCGCAGAAGGAGCGTTCTCGAAATGCTGCAGCACAGGATATTGACGATTGGCAGGAGTTAAAGTCTATCGAGCAGTGCGAGTTTATCGGTTACGATACTCTCTCGGCTCCGATTCATATCGCTCGTTACCGTCGTGTAACATCAAAGGGTAAGACAACTTATCAGTTGGTATTTGACCAGACTCCGTTCTATGGTAATTCGGGTGGTCAGATTGGTGACACGGGTTACATCGAGAGTGCCAACGAGAAGATTCAGATTATTGCGACCGAGAAAGAGAATGGTCTTATCATCCACGTTACGACTACTCTCCCCGAGAACGTAGAGGCTGAGTTTACTGCAGTGGTTGATCCCGAGAAGCGTCAGGCTGCGGCCAACAACCACACTGCAACCCACCTCCTGGATCAGGCTCTGCGCGCTGTGCTTGGCACACACGTTGAGCAGAAGGGTTCGATGGTTACACCTCAGGGCTTGCGCTTCGACTTCTCACACTTCCAGAAGGTTACTCCGGAGGAGATTCGCCAAGTTGAGCGTATGGTAAATAAGCTCATCCGCGAGAACCACCAGCTTGAGGAGAATCGCGAGGCTACGATGGATGAGGCCAACGCAATGGGTGCTATTGCCCTGTTCGGCGAGAAGTATGGCGACAAGGTGCGCGTAGTGAAGTTCGGCGACTCGGTTGAGCTGTGCGGTGGTACGCACACCTCGGCTACGGGTACACTCGGTATGTTCAAGATCGTGAGCGAGAGCGCCATCTCGGCCGGTGTACGACGTATCGAGGCTATTACAGCGGAGCGTGCCGAGGAGATGCAGTATGCAGTAGAGGATCAGATTCGCGGCATTGCCGAGTTGGTAAATAACCCCAAGGTGGAGGTTGCTATCAAGAAGGTACTCGAGTCGAATGAGGCTCTGCAGCGAGAGATTGATCAGTTGCACAAGGAGCAGGTGGATTCGATGGTTGAGAAGATTCTCGCCGAGCGCAAGAGCGACGATGTATTCATCGTAGCTCGCCAGGTTCCTTACGGCTCTAATATGATTAAGGATTTGGCCTATGCTTTGCGTGCAAAGGCTGGTAACATCGTATTGGTGTTGGGCGCTGTAACCGACGGTAAGCCTATGCTGGCCGTGATGCTCGGTGATGACATCGTTTCGAAGGGCGTAGATGCTGGTGCTGTTGTTCGCGAGGCTGCAAAGCTGATGCAGGGTGGCGGCGGTGGCCAGAAGTTCTTCGCTACGGCCGGCGGTAAGAACCCCGACGGTCTGCAGGCTGCCATCGAGAAGGCTGTAGAGATTGTTACAAGCAAGTTGTAATCAGCCCATCGCGCTCGCTTCATTTAGGGGCGAGATTGATAAAAGAGATATTAACGAATAAAATATTTACACAAAATGGACAAGAAAGTATTATTGATGATTCTCGATGGTTGGGGAATCGGTAACGGCACAAAGTCTGACGTTATCTCGCAGATGCACCCCGCCTACATCTCGGCTATGACCGAGAAGTATCCCCACGCACAGTTGCGCACCGACGGCGAGAACGTTGGTCTGCCCAACGGTCAGATGGGTAACTCGGAGGTAGGCCACCTCAATATTGGCGCTGGCCGCGTAGTATATCAGGATCTGGTGAAGATCAACCGCGCGTGCGCCGACAACTCGATCTATCAGAATGAGGAGATCGTTAAGGCATTCGAGTACGCAAAGGCTAATGGCTCAAGCGTTCACTTTATGGGCCTTACCTCGGATGGTGGCGTACACTCTTCAATCGAGCATCTCTATAAGTTGTGTGAGATCTCGGCTCACTACGGCATCGAGAACACATTCGTACACTGTTTTATGGATGGTCGTGACACCGACCCCAAGAGCGGTAAGGGCTTCATCGCTGACGTAGAGGCCAACATCTCGAAGACAGCAGGCCAGATCGCATCAATCGTAGGTCGCTACTACGCGATGGACCGCGACAAGCGATGGGAGCGAGTAAAGGTTGCTTACGATCTGTTGGTAAATGGCGTTGGCGAGGCTGCAACCGATATGGTGGAGGCTATGCAGCGCTCTTACGATGAGGGTGTTACAGACGAGTTCGTAAAGCCTATCGTTCGCATCAACGAGAATGGCGAGATTGTTGGTCGCATCAAGCCCAACGACGTAGTTATCTTCTTCAACTATCGTAACGACCGCGCTAAGGAGATTACCATCGTACTCACGCAGGAGGATATGCCCGCTGAGGGTATGCACACTATGCCGCTGTACTACTGCTGTATGACTCCGTATGATGCAAAGTTCGAGGGTCTGCACATCCTCTTCGACAAGGAGAACGTTCGCAACACCATCGGCGAGTATGTTTCATCGCTGGGTCTGTCGCAGTTGCGCATCGCCGAGACTGAGAAGTACGCTCACGTAACCTTCTTCCTCAATGGTGGCCGCGAGACTGAGTTCGACAACGAGTCGCGTATTCTGGTGGCTTCACCCAAGGTTGCGACATACGACCTGCAACCCGAGATGAGCGCATACGAGGTTAAGGACAAGTTGGTAGAGGCTTTGAACACGCAGAAGTTCGACTTCATCTGCTTGAACTTTGCTAATGGCGATATGGTAGGTCACACCGGTATCTACGAGGCTATCGAGAAGGCTGTTAAGGCTGTTGACGAGTGCGTTGCCGATGTAGTTGAGACTGCAAAGGCTAACGGCTACGAGGTCGTGATGATTGCCGACCACGGTAATGCCGACAACGCTGTGAATGAGGATGGCACTCCCAATACGGCTCACTCACTCAATCCCGTACCCATCGTAGTGGTATCGGATCGCGTGAAGTCGGTTAAGGATGGTATCTTGGCTGACGTTGCTCCCACCGTTTTGAAGTTGATGGGATTGGAGCAGCCCGCCGAGATGACCGGTGAGGCTCTGGTGGAGTTGTAATCGAACACGGATTTTTCGTGATAAAGAGCACATTTTTCGCTTTAATGCGGAAAGTGTGCTTTTTTGTTGAAATAGTTCGTATCTTTACATATAAATATATGTATAAACCCCAAACACTACACACTATGAAAAAGCTGGCTTTTATGCTAATTGCTCTTTGCACCTTCGTTGGTGCTGCAGCGCAGTCTGTTATTACGCGTACCACTGTCGAGCAGGGTGCGCTGGAGGGAGTGGAGGAGAATGGCCTCGGCGTGTTCAAGGCTATCCCCTATGCCAAGCCTCCCGTGGGGGAGTTGCGCTGGCGACCGCCCGTGAAGTTGGAGAAGTGGGAGGGCGTATATAAAACGGATCAATACGCCAAGATGCCCCCGCAGCAGCAGGGTCGTCAGACGGATGCTTCGCGTTGGAGCGAGGACTGCCTCTACATCAATGTGATGACGCCCGCAAAGTCGAAGGAGGAGAAGCTGCCCGTTATGGTGTGGATCCACGGCGGTGGTTTCATCACGGGTAATTATACCTCGCCCATGGGAACGAACTTCGCCAAGCGAGGAGTTGTCTTCGTGAGTATTGCCTACCGTACGGGTGCGCTGGGCTTTTTGGCTCTGCCCGAACTCTCGGCCGAGTCGGAGCGAGGCATCTCGGGTAACTACGGTCTGATGGATCAGATTATGGCTTTGGAGTGGGTGAAGAACAATATCGCAGCCTTTGGTGGCGATGCTGACCGCATCACTATCTTTGGCGAGTCGGCAGGTGCTATTGCCGTGAGTATGTTGTGTGCCTCGCCGTTGGCAAAGGGATTGTTCCATGCGGCTATAAGTCAGAGTGG
>JAFOEH010000292.1 GCA_017380275.1 Alistipes sp. | reverse complement strand
TGGGCATCGTGATGTCGCTGGCAACCATCATCCCGCTGGTAAATATATTCCTCTTTAAGAATCGTCAGTTGCAGATTCGTTTGTGCGCTGTGGAGTTGGTGTTGCTTATCGGCTCGATTATCTTCGCTGGATTGTATTACTACCTGAGCAACCGCATGTTTGCCGAGCTGGAGTTCCACACGCAGGGCTTCCGCATCGCTATGATCTTCCCGCTCGTGTCGATTATTCTGGATTACCTGGCTATGCGCGCCATCTTCCACGACGAGATGCTGGTGAAATCGCTCGACCGCATACGATAAACTATCGACGCACGTTTGATTTAAGTCTGCTCCGAGGAGCAGACTTTTTTTATTGGCTGTCGGGACGAGAGTCGTGAAAAATTCACTATATTTGTTAAATAGAACTTTTTCCGATATGAGATTTTCGCTGAAAATAATATATCTGCTTGCAACGCTGTTCCTGGGTATTGCTGTTGTGGCCTGCTCCGATGATGCTGCGGAGGCAATTCCCACGCTCGAAATCGCCCACGCGAACGGAGAGCAGCTATCGGGTTCAACGATCAATCTCGAGCAGGAGGGAGGCACATTTGAGATCGCCATCAAGAGCAATACGGCGTGGAGCATCGGCTCTACAGTGCCTTGGATTACGCTCTCGGAAGAGAATGGTAGCGGGAATGGAATGGTTACGATAGAGGTAGAGCCAACCGATCAACCGCGTAGTGCCGTGGTGGTTATACAAGTTTTGTCATCGAATGCCTTGCGCCACACATTCAACGTCGTTCAGACCGCATCGCAAACCGACGCTCCGGATGAACCCTCCGACGGAGATGATTCGTCGGACGCAGACGATAGTATTCCTATGTTGCCAGAGGATACGCCCGACGATGGGAATGATGGAAATGATGGGAATGATGATAATGGAGATGGCGGTTTCGACGGCACAATGACACCCGAAGATCCCGAAGATGGGGATGATGGTGGAAATAGCGATAACAACAACCCCGACGGTGGTGACAACGACGAAGACGGCAATGACAATAGCGACGAGAATCCCGACAATGGCGATAGCTCCGAAAGTACCGACAACGGAGGTGGCGCGGAAAATCCTGAAGGTGGAGATGATAATGGCAATAATGATAACGGCGACTCGACCAATCCCGAAAACCCCGATGACTCGGGCGACGACACCGATACCCCCGACATACCCAATGAAGCGTTCACGCTGGTGAATAACACTACCCTACTCACGACTGGTCGCTACCACATAGGCGGCTACCGTGACGATGGTCTGCATCTCGCCGTCGAGGGACTTACCGAGGGGCATTGCAACACCACGCCATACACCTTCAAGGGCGGCTCGCTCACCCCTTCAGGCAGCGCAGAGGCTATCGAGGTGCGTTTGGAGGCTACGGATGAGGCTAATGGCTACTACATATATTTCGTCGGTCAGGGCTACCTCTCGGCCACGAAAGCTGCAGCTGGGCAGTTGCGTTTTACCGAGGATCGCAAAGCGTATTGGATATTCAGCAACCATCCCGAGGGTGGTTTTGTCGTAAAGCAGTCGGGGGAGATCGATGTAAAGCTAATCATCTCGGCATATGCCAGAATCAACGCCCTGCTCCGTTCGATCGCGGGAGATGAGGATGGAAATGCAGTAATGTTGTGGCGCATAAACAGATAGTATGCAACGACTTATCACCATACTTCTTCTGCTCTTGTGTCACTCGGCGGCTATGGCGCAGCACGCCGATGCCGTTATGTTCTACAATGTCGAGAATCTCTTCGACACGATAAACAATCCCGCAACCTCCGACGAGGATTTTCTTCCGCTCGCCGACCGAGAGTGGAACAGCGAGAAATACAACGCCAAACTCGAGCGCATAGCATCCATCATAGCCGACCTACACGATGACCACCCCACCCTAATCGGATTGGCCGAGGTGGAGAATCGCGCTGTGGTGGAGGAGCTGGCTCGACAGGAGGCAATCGCCTCGGCCAATTACGCCATCTGCCACTATGAATCGCCCGATGAGCGCGGAATTGATGTTGCTCTGATGTATCGCCCCGACAGATTTCAAGCCGAAGGTAGCCGTGCTATACGCGCCGCCGCCGAAGGACAAACACGCGATATTCTCTGCGTGTGGGGGCAGATGCAAGGGCGCTCAACATATATCATCGTAGTACATCTGCCGTCGCGTATCGGTGGTGTGCGATTTACCGAGCCTGAGCGTCGGGCGTGCGCCCGTCAGGTGCGCGAGGTGGTTGATTCGGTAATGGTAGCCTTGCCCAAAACGCAGATAATCGTAATGGGCGATATGAACGACAATCCCCACAACAAGAGCATCCGAGAAGATCTGAAGGCGACGCATCGTCCGAAAGAGGCGGGCGAACTATACAACCCTTTTGCGGAGCTAAAGCGCAAAGGCAAAGGGACTTCGGTTTATGATGGGCAGTGGAATATGTACGACAACATCGTCGTCAGTCAGAACACTCCGCTTCTACCGATTCACAAACGCGATAAGGGCGCTATCTATCGGCGTAGTTGGCTATTAGACAATCGCGGCCGACCACTCTCCGCATACAACGGAGTGGATTATACGGCAGGCGTTAGCGACCATCTGCCGATATACATCCTCATAGGCAAATAACAATACTTAACACATATTTCGTGTGGCACTTTTTCCTTGAAAAGTGCCATTTTTTCGTTTTGGTGCAACAAACCAAATCAGATTTTCTCTTTGTGTATATCTTTGCACTATACACATTAGCTAAATTATAAAATAAAATTATGAGAAATATAATCATAGCAGCAGTCCTAACCGGATTCTTTGGACTCAACAACGCTCAAGCGCAGGAGCGTACCGATCAGTGGGGTGTTCCCTATGTAAAGTTAAATAATGGTGTTGAGATGCCTCGCTTCGGACTTGGCACCTACAACGTATCGAACGACGACTGCAAGCAGGCCGTAGCTACGGCTCTCAAAGAGGGTTATCGCCACTTCGATACGTCTCAGGCCTACAATAACGAACGAGGTGTGGGCGAAGCTGTTAAGGAGAGTGGTATTCCGCGTGAACAGATCTGGATCACCAGCAAACTTTGGCCAACAGAGTTTGGCGAAGGCAAGACATTGGAGGCTATTGATAGGATGTTGGAGCGTATGGGATTGGAGTATATCGACCTGCTATACATTCACCAGCCTATCGGCGATTATGTGGGTGCGTGGAAGGATATGGAGAAGGCATACGAGCAGGGTAAGGTTCGCGCATTGGGTATCAGCAACTGCGATGCTCGTGAGGAGGCCTTCACCACCATCGTCGAAACTATGAAGATTAAGCCCGCCATCCATCAAATCGAGTGCCACCCCTACGCACAGCGAAAAGCAATGCGAGCAAAGCACGAGCCATACGGAATCATTACCGAGTGTTGGTTCCCTCTCGGACACGGCGACAAGGGTTTATTGTCTGATGCCACCATCGGCAAAATTGCACAAAAGCACGGAAAGACCATCGCACAGATTATCATCCGCTGGCATATCGACGAGGGTTTCTCGGTAATCCCGGGCGCAACCAACCCCGACTACATTAAGGAGAACATCTCGATTTTCGACTTTAAGCTCGATGCTGAGGATATGGCTGTAATGCGCTCGCTCGATAAGGAGAAGCGATTCTACAATATGTCTATCGAGCAGTTGGAGAGGTTTGTGCTTAACCGCGCAATTGACAGATAATAAATATTTAACCAAATAAATACACACTACTATGAAAAAGTTTATTGCGATCGTTGTACTTCTCTTTGGAGTACTCTTTTCGAATAACATTATGGCTCAGGGCCCCGAGGGTGGTCAGCGCCCCCAGCGACCCCAAATGGTAAATCATAGCGACACACCCGAGGGCAAGCAGGTACTGGCCCTCTCAACACAGATGTGGCAGTGGATGGCCGACAAGGATGCCGACAAGTTGGCCAATCTCTACCACGACAGCGCCGTATTCGTTCATATGGGCGGTGCTTGGGGCAAGCAGCAGGAGGTAGGCATTATCGGTGGCGGTATGATCCACTACAAGAAGGCCGATATGAATAGCGTATCGGTACGTTTCGCGGGCGAGGATTCGGCCATCGTATTGAGCGACTTGAACCTGCTGGCTGTGGTTGGCGGCAATGAGGTAACCAACCACTTTATGGTAACGGAAAACTATATCAAGGTCAATGGCGAGTGGAAACTCACCGTACTGGCATTCACCAAATTAAACAACTAATCTTATGTCACAGAACACTAATCTTACCCCCGCGCAGGGTGGCCGTATAACGGTAATCGATGCGCTACGAGGCTTCTCTCTGTTGGGAGTTATTTTGGTTCACTTCCAGCAGCATTATAGCGTTCATTCAATGGGCCCATTCAATGAGCACACCCCCATTTTAGCACAATTTAATGATGCAGTATTTTGGTTTGTGCAGAATGTGCTGATGGGCCGATTTATCAATATCTTCGCCTTCCTGTTTGGTATGAGTTTCTTCATCCAGATGGATCGTGCCGCAAAGAAGGGCATTGATTTCAGAGGTCGTTTCCTGTGGCGAATGGTTATTCTGTTTGCAATAGGCATCATCGGTTCGGCATTCTATTCGGGTGATATTTTGTCACTCTATGCAATCTACGGCGTGGTGCTGCTTCTGCTCAATCCGCTCAAGAATTGGATGCTGACAGCTTTGGCCGCCATTATATTGTTGGGTGCGCCCAAACTCACAACCTTTGCATACGATAAAATTACGACACCTCCTGCCGTTGAGCAGGTTGTAGAGGCTCCCGAGCGTCCTCGTATGCCAGAGAATATGGGCGAGCGTCCTCGTGGCGAGCGTCCGCCCTTTGTTCCCGAGCGAATAACCTTTGCCAAGAGCGTAGAGAACAATCTCACGCGCGGTGCGATGGGGAAGATTAATTATCAATTCCAAGCAACCAATCGCGGTTATATCACGCTGGCTATATTCATCTTGGGCCTTATCGTCGGACGACTGCGTTTCTTTGAGACCGCTCACCTGCATATGCGCCGCAACCTGATCCTGTTCGCACTCTTCATCGCAGGTAATCTAATCTTCGGGTGGCTGGCCAACATCGTAGCGCCTGGTATGGATCCGAGTATGTGGTTCTTGCGCTCAGGGCCTCCGACACTGCAAACCATTATTGGCACAGCGCTCTTTGATGTAGAGTTGGTATTCTCATCGGCATCGCTGCTTATGGCATTTGTTATCCTCTATAACATCCCCGCCATCGGTAAGGTACTCGATGTGCTGGCTCCTTACGGCCGTATGGGTCTGACGAACTACGTTTCGCAGAGCATCATCGGTGCTTGTTTGTTCGCTATGTGGGGTCTTGGCTCAACATTTGGAGCGTGGGGATATGCAGAACTTATGATAGTCGGATTGGGTCTTTACATCTCACAGATAATCATCAGCACTATATGGTTGCGCTACTTTAAGTATGGTCCTCTGGAGTGGTTGTGGCGCTCGGCTACATATCTTAAGTGGCAGCCATTCAAGAAATAGAAATTTCGCTCATAATTAATACAGATTTTGTCAAGACTACCCGATGCAAGCGTTGGGTAGTCTTTTTCTTTTAGTGTAAATCGACCAAAAATTTGGCGCACAAGAAAAAAATATCTAATTTTGGATGAATATTCCAAACCCAACGAGCAAAAACTTAAAACATAATAGACTATGAAGAAATTCAACCTCCTGATTTCGCTCTGCGCGGCGATATTTGCGTGCGCCGTGATGCAGAGCTGCGGCAATGCGGAGACAAATGCTATTGCCGGCGATAACTACCACTACTGCAACGAGAAAGGAATGATCGTCTTCGACGAGCCCGCTCGTGTCGAGGGCCAGCAGTCGATGTTGGGCTTCGCAGCCGAGCCTATTCCCGTTGTTCGCGTAGGCTTTATCGGCCTTGGTATGCGCGGCCCGGGTGCTGTAAATCGTTTTACGCATCTCGAGGGTGTTGAGATCAAGGGTCTGTGCGACTTGGAGCAGAGTAATGTCGATAAGTGCCAGAAGACGCTGGCCGATGCCGGCCTACCTGCAGCCGATGGCTACGTTGGCCCTGAGGCTTACAAGGAGCTTTGCGAGCGCGACGACATCGACCTGATCTACATTGCTACCGACTGGGTTAATCACACCCCCATCGCAGTTTATGCTATGGAGCACGGCAAGCACGTTGCTATCGAGGTCCCCGCCGCCACCTCTATCGAGGAGTGCTGGCAGCTGGTTGATACATCAGAGCGCACTCGCCGCCACTGTATGATGCTCGAGAACTGCGTGTATGACTTCTTCGAGCTCACCTCACTCAATATGGCACAGCAGGGCCTCTTCGGTGAGATCCTCCACGCCGAGGGCGCTTACATCCACAACCTGTCGGACTACTGGAACGACTACTACGGCAACTGGCGTCTGGACTTCAACCAGAAGCATCGTGGCGATGTATATGCTACGCACGGCTTCGGTCCCGTTTGTCAGGCTTTGAATATCCACCGCGGTAACCGTTTGAACTATCTGGTATGTATGGACACCAAGTCGGTAAACGGTCTTGAGTGGGCACAGAAGAAGATGGGCTCGACGGAGTTTGCCAATGGTGATCACACCAACACGCTTATTAAGACTGAGCTGGGCCAGACCATTGAGCTTCAGCACAACGTCTATACTCCGCGTCCTTACAACCGTCTGTATCAGCTCACCGGTACCAAGGGCTTTGCCAATAAGTACCCCATTACGGGCTTCACCTTTATGCCCGGTCAGGTACCCGACGAGGTTCTGCCCGCAGGTGCTACGATTAATCCTCACGGATTTGTATCAGATGAGGTGAAGGAGGCTGTTTTGGCCGCTTACAAGCACCCCATCCATCAGGAGATCGAGGAGAAGGCTAAGACCGTAGGTGGTCACGGTGGTATGGACTTCGTTATGGACTGCCGTCTGGTTTACTGCTTGCACAACGGTCTGCCTCTGGATCAGGATGTATATGATGCAGCCGAGTGGTCTTGCGTCGGCGAGTTGTCGGCGACATCGGCCAAGCATAATAGTACTCCCGTTGCTGTTCCCGACTTTACGCGCGGTGAGTGGAATAAGTTGCAGGGTGTGAAGTTCCACACGAAGTAATTTACAACATTATAATAAAAAAGGGCTGTCAAACAAGTTATGTTGCGACAGCCCTTTTTTGTTTGGAGTTGTATAACAAGAGGGATTTTAAGGCTTGCGAAGCCCAAAAAAGCGCAGTTTACTGAAGCGTAAATGAGCATTTTGAGGGCGAGCGTAACGCAAAAATCACCTTGTTAGACAACTTTTTTTATTTTGGTCTGTTCAAAGGGAATGACAACACTTCGGCCGAGGGATAATCCTCGGATGGATATGGCGAAAGCGGCGATGCCTGCCCCGTAGAAAATGTTATGCCCCACAGAGTTATCGAACGCCGATAGACATCCCAGACGGGAATCTTATACTCAAGTCGAATCTTCTCATATCGTGGCCGTTCGGGCGAGGTATCTAAATTTCTATCGTGCAGAGGATTTGGCAACGCAAACCAACGGTAGGCCATAGAGTCGAACGCCCACCCTTCGGATGGCATCGTGGGCAGAGAGTCAATCTCATACCACAGCGTGTCGCCACTCATCCATCGGCGCGGCTCCTGTGCCACGACCGTGGGATTATCGTAAAGAAGAGATAGTATAACGGCAGCCACAGCCACCACCAATGTCGTTAAAAAATATTTCACACTACTGACCTAAAACAACTCTTGCAAAATCCTAATCGATTGCACGGAGTTGATCGTGTCGAGATGATAAGAGTAATAGGCCATCAGGGCCGACAGAAAATCTACCCTCTGGTGGCGATTGAGTCCCACCTCAGCCAAATATCGCACGTCGCACTCCAGCATATCGCGCAGAATGAGAGCGTTTTCCTGTGAGATGCGATACTCGCGCGGGGGGCATTCGCGCGTGAAATGACCTTCGGCTATGTTAAACCACGCCTCGGGCATATACTCGTTTCCGGGCGAGAATCCCAGAAAACGGCACAGATGCGACAGAAACCAGAGATGGAAATTGGCCACACCTTCGGTTGCAGCATCCAGCGCCTCAACAGAGCCCCACACGAAGTCGAACAACATCTCGTTCGCCTCACTCTCCTTGACCAAACGGTGCAAAACCTCTGCCATAAAGAGTGCGATGGTCGATTTTTTCACATCGAACGGGATAGACTGCAACACCAGCCCTGCGTGCACCTCTCCAAAGCGGTGCATATCCATCTTCGTGCTGGTCAGGCCCTCGAATTCGAGAGCGAACATAGGCTGAAACAGAGCGAGCTTAGCGTTGCGCGAACGATCTCCCAACCCCTGCACCATATAGCTCTGACGGCCGTGTGAGGAGGTGAGCATCTGCACAATAAGGCCCTTCTCGCCATACTTGAGCGTGCCCAGCACAACGCCTCGCGCTGTGTATCGTTTCATCGCCTGACCTGCCATCCTACCTATGCATCCTGCCAATCGCCGTTGGCCTTAATCAGTTCTATAAGGTGATCGATAGCCTCCTCCTGCGGAATGTTGCGCTCGACAATCTCGCGGCCCTTGTAGAGTGTAATGCGGCCGGCAGCAGCACCCACATATCCATAATCGGCATCGGCCATCTCGCCCGGACCATTAACGATGCAGCCCATAATTCCTATCTTGAGATTCTTTAGATGCGACGTGCGGCTCTTGATGTCGGCCAACGTCTTCTCAATATCGTACAACGTGCGACCACAGCTCGGGCAGGCGATATACTCCGTATGCGAGAAGCGTACACGCGTCGCCTGCAGAATCATAAGCTCAATATCACGAATCACGTCGGCAGAAAGCGCAGGGGCATCCACCCAAATGCCATCAGCCAAACCGTCCAAGAACAGTACGCCCAAATCGGCCGCCGCCTTAACAGCCACAGCCTCAACATCCTCGTCCTCGTAGCGACGCTTCACGACAACGGGTTGCGTCTGCTCCATATTCAGAATTGCGGCGCGTAGCTCGGCCGTAGGATTACTGCTAACGGCCTCCACGACGCTATACTCATCGGTCAGCTCGTCGTGCGTAATCGGAGTCATCACATCTGTGCGGCGCACAAACTCCGTCGGGTGGTAGCGCTCGGGATGCAGGATCTCGAACACACCCTCACGCGATGAGTAGTGATCGACAAGCATTTTTGCCACAGGCACTTCGTTCTCGGGGGCCTCGGTGAGCGAGACACGAATCGTATCGCCAATACCGTCAGAGAGCAGTGCTCCGATACCCACAGCACTCTTGATTCGGCCTTCAAGACCGTTGCCCGCCTCGGTCACTCCGAGGTGGATGGGATAGGTCATACCCTCCTTCTCCATAGCCTCAACCAGCAGGCGGTAGGCGTGTACCCTAACACGCGTATTGCTCGACTGCAGCGACACCACCACCTGATCAAAATTCTCGCGACGGCAAACCTCCAGAAACTCCATTGCCGAGCGAACCATACCCTCAGGCGTATCGCCCCACTCATCAAAGACGCGCTTTGCAAGCGAACCGTGATTGACCCCGATGCGCAAGGCTACGCCGCGCTCGCGGCACTGGGCGATAAGCGCCTCCAGCTCACCATTCGAGGTGCGGTAGTTACCCGGATTGATACGCACCTTATCCACATAACGTGCTGCTATTGAAGCTACTTCAGGAACGAAGTGAATATCGGCAACGATGGCCGTATCGTAACCCTCCTCGCGAATGTTTGCCACGATCGACTCCAGATTCTCGCCCTCGCGACGTCCCTGCGCCGTCAAACGAACAATGGGCGCGCCTGCATCGGCGATGCGCTTGATCTGCTCAACGCTCTTCGAAGTATCGGCCGTCGGGGTGTTGGTCATCGACTGTACGGCTATCGGATGCTGCGATCCTATCTTGGTCTGCCCGATACGCACCTCGTGCGCCTCGCGGCGAGAAAATTCATTTAGATTCATATTTTAATTTTTGAGGCCCACAAGCCAAATCTTTCTACAAAGATAACGAATCGGAGGGAGTTTTATCGCTCTGTAATCGAAAATTTGGCATATCTCGCAAAATTGGCTTACCTTTGAGCCAAATAAAAACCAAATTATCTAACGATTATGAAATTTTTAACCCACCTTCTCTCTCTGGCTACGGCTATTATGCTCATCGGCTGCGCCGAATCGCAAAATAATAGCACAAACGTTTCGGAGCCCTTGACCGACTACTCTCAGGTAATACCCGCACCTGCCCCCATCGAGAATGGCGAGTATGTATGCCAGCGCCCTGCAACGGAGGAGCGTCTTTTCACCTCGCAGGCCGTGGAGGCCGAGATCGAGCGCGTGAAGAGTCTGCTTACAAATCCCCGTTTGGCGTGGATGTTCTCAAACTGCTTCCCCAACACGCTCGACACCACAGTTCACTATCGCAAGGACGAGAACGGCAACAACGACACGTTCGTATATACGGGCGATATTCACGCTATGTGGCTGCGCGACTCAGCAGCCCAGGTGTGGCCCTACGTTCAGTATGCCAACGACGATGCCGAGCTGAAGGCTATGCTGGCGGGTGTTATCAATCGTCAGTTCAAGAGCATCAACATCGACCCCTATGCCAACGCTTTCAACGATGGCCCAACGGGAGGCGAGTGGCAGCGCGACTACACCGATATGAAACTCGAGTTGCACGAGCGCAAGTATGAGATTGACTCGCTCTGCTATCCTATCCGCTTGGCCTACCACTATTGGCTCACCACGGGTGATACGTCAATTTTTGGCGAGGAGTGGATTACCGCTATCACAAACATTCTTAAGACTTTCCGCGAGCAGCAGCGTAAGGATGGCAAGGGTCCCTACACATTCCGTCGCGTAACCGACCGCCAGTTCGACACACTCTCGAACGATGGTTACGGCGCACCCGTAAACCCCGTCGGATTGATCGTTTCGAGCTTCCGTCCTTCGGACGATGCAACCGTTCTGCAGTTCCTCGTGCCCTCTAACTTCTTCGCCGTTTCGGCTCTGAACAAGGCTGCCGAGATTCTCACGAAGGTTAATAAGAACGATGCTTTGGCCACAGAGTGCAAGGCATTGGCTTCGGAGGTTAGTGCCGCACTTGAGGAGTATGCCATTTACAACCACCCCAAATTTGGTGAGATTTATGCCTTCGAGGTTGATGGCTTTGGCAACCACCACCTGATGGACGATGCCAACGTGCCGAGCCTGCTGGCGATGGATTACCTCAACCCCGAGGTTATCGATGCCGACATCTACGCCAACACGCGTCGCTTCGTATGGAGCCAGAGCAACCCCTACTTCTTCCGTGGCACATCGGGTGAGGGTATTGGCGGCCCCCACATCGGCTACGATATGGCTTGGCCTATGAGTATTATGATGAAGGCCTTCACCAGCCGAGATGAGGCAGAGATTAAGTGGTGCATCGAGCTTTTGATGCGCACCGATGCGGGTACGGGCTTTATGCACGAGTCGTTCGACGTGAATGATCCGATGCACTTTACTCGCAAGTGGTTCGCTTGGCAGAATACGCTCTTCGGCGAGTTAATAGTTAAGCAGATCAACGAGGGCCGTCTTGATATGCTCAACTCGATTGAGATTAAGTAAGATAGCCTACCTTACAAACAAAAAATCCTGCCCCTTGTGTGGAGCAGGATTTTTTTCATAAACCTATCTCTTATTTGAAGTAGCGGTTGTAAAGGCCCTGGAAGCCGGCACCGTGACGAGCCTCGTCCTTTGCCATCTCGTGGATAGTGTCATGGATAGCGTCGAGGTTCTCCTGCTTAGCCAACACTGCCAGACGGAACTTATCCTCGCAAGCACCCTCCTCAGCGTTCATACGCTTGTAGAGATTGGTCTTGGTATCCCATACAACCTCACCGATGAGCTCAGCAATCTTCGATGCGTGCTCTGCCTCCTCCCAAGCGTAGCGCTTGAAAGCCTCAGCAACCTCGGGATAACCCTCGCGGTCAGCCTGACGGCTCATTGCAAGGTACATACCTACCTCGGTGCACTCACCCATAAAGTGCTCCTGCAAGCCCTTCCAGAGCTCCTCGCTTGCACCCTTGCCATCACCGAGCTTGTGCTCAGTTGCGAACTCAAGGCCGCCATCCTTCTCCTCTACCTCAACGAACTTCTCAGCGGGAACTTTGCAAAGCGGACACTTCTCGGGAGCCGCATCACCCTCGTGAATATAACCACATACTGTACAACGGAATTTCTTTGCCATAATCTTAAAGTTTTAATTGTTTGTTCTTATAGTTTGTTTTATTTTTCTACTGCAAATATAGAGTGTTTTTCGAGCTTTGCAATAGGTTTTCGATAACAATTTTTTATCTATTCATAAATTCCACTTATGATGCCTCGGCCTGAGCGATCAACTCCTCGATGTAAGCCACATCGACACAATCCTTGGCCATCACACGTTTCTCAGCGTCGAGCAGATACAAAGACGGAATAGCCCGCAGATCATACAACCGCTCGCGTTCGATCACCTGTCCCTTATTGTAGGCACACATCCACGCCGACGGATAATCGCCCAAATGTTCGCGCCACGCTTGAAGATCCGCATCAGGATATATCACCAGAACTTTTAGCGTGCCACGCTCGATGAGCTCATTCATCAGAGGTGACGATTGAATCTGCTCGTTCACCTCGCGACACATCGGACAGCCGGGATTGCTTATAAATATAAGGAGATAGTCGGCCTCAATATCGTACATCTGCGCCGTACGGCCCGATGCGAGCGTATAACTAAAGTCGTTCGCCGCGCGCCCTACCCTATTCTGACGGGCAATCTCCAGATCGTGTTCATAGGGCAAACGCTCCAACTCATCATAGAAAGGCGAAGCCACAGCAGCCTCCAACACGGGGATATACTGACAGCAGCACGGGCACGTCACCCTCGCAGCCGCCGTAGATACCCTTGTTGTTGAGGATGGACAGGCCGATGCAGCCGGTGGTGAACACGGTATCCAGCAGGTCGAAGCAGCGGATGGTAACACCGCAG
>JAFOEH010000291.1 GCA_017380275.1 Alistipes sp. | reverse complement strand
AAGGAAATCTATGCGGGTAGATTTTCTATGTAAAGAACGTTTTCGGGGTTTTCGGGATGCAATTTCTCCATCCTCTCCCACCCCTTGGGTTACATATTTGTGTCGTCCCTTTTGCTGTCCTCTGGCTACTTGTTGGGCCCCAGGGAGTTGATGTGCTTGTCGAGCATCTGCGACAGCGCATCCAGGGCGGCCATATCTTCGTCATTGACCTCGCTCTGTCGCGCGATCGATATGCCGTTTATACATAGTTGCAGGGCTGTTATGGCCAGACAATCTTCCGTCGAAATCTTGTCGCCGAAGGCCTTGCGGAGTTTCGTTACGCTGGCGTTCACCTCACGCTCGGCCATACGATATACCTCCTCCTTGTCGGGAGCGATCGACATCTCGTATGCCTTGCCAGCAACCTTGAGGTTTATTCTCTGTTTCTGTGACGCCATAGTTACTCTGCCTTGGTGAGCAGTGCGATACACTTATCAACCTCCCGCAATAACAGGTTGATTCGTGCCCGCGACTTATTCTTGTTCGCTGTATCTCCGCCCAGACTTACGGCCAACTGCAGACGCTGCACCTCGGCCTTCATCTCGCGCAACTGCTCCTGCTGCTCGCGCACCTTCAGGAGCAACTCGTCGCGCTCCTTGCACACCTGTGAGAGCTCCTGCTCGAGCTTTTCGCCTCGGGCAATGATCATCTCAGCCTGAGCCTGAATGTGCGTAATTATGGTTTTGCAAGCCATAGGAAAGTCGGAAATACGGTAATTATCTCTTCAAAGATAATATAAAAATATATTTTTCGCAAATTTTCGCTCTGCGTGCGTGGCAAAATCGAGAAACTATCTACGATTAGCCTCTTTTGCGCGATGGTGCAATCACCTCGCCATAAAGATCATAACCCTCGCTGTCGGTGATGCGAACGTCGTAGAATCGGCCACGACGAAGCTGGCGCAACTCGGCGGGAATCATAATCACCTGATCCACCTCGGGCGAATCGTACTCCGAGCGGGCGATGTAGTAGTCGCCCTCGCGCGCATCGACAATCACGCGCAGCGTTCGGCCCTCGTAGCGGCTGTTGCCCTCCTCGGCGATGTCGGCCTGCGCCAACATAATACGGTCGGCACGGCGCTGCTTCTCCTCCTCCGGGATATCATCCTTAAGGTGTTCGGCCGAGTAAGTGCCCTCCTCCTCGGAGTAGGTGAAGACGCCCAATCGCTCGAAACGAACCTCGCGAACAAATACCTCCAACTCATCCACATCGGCCTCGGTCTCGCCCGGATAGCCGACCATCAGCGTGGTGCGCAGTGCAATGTCGGGCACTCGCTCGCGCAGACGACGAATCAGCTCCATCGCCTCGGCTTTGGTATGGCGACGCTTCATCGCAGTGAGCATATTGTCAGATATATGCTGGAAGGGTATGTCGAGATATTTACAAATCTTCGGTTCGCGTGCCATCACCTCGATCACATCGTCGGGGAAGGCGGCGGGGTAGGCGTAGTGGAGTCGGATCCACTCGATGCCCTCGATGCGGCAGAGCTCGGTCAGAAGCTCGCCCAGGCGACGACGACCGTAGAGGTCGATGCCGTAGTAGGTCGTATCCTGCGCGATGACCATCAGCTCCTTCACGCCACGCTCGGCAAGTGTGCGCGCCTCCTTCAGGATCTGCTCCATCGGCACCGACTCGTGCTTGCCGCGAATCAGCGGTATAGCGCAGTAGCCGCAGAGCCAGTTGCAGCCCTCGGCAATCTTCAGATAGGCGTAGTGCGAGGGTGTTGTCAGCACGCGCTCGGTCTCAAGCTCGGTCTTATGCTCGGCCCCGAGTGCCGCAGCAATTTCGGCCCAATTCTTCACACCGAAGTATTCGTCAACCTCGGGAATCTCCTCCCTCAGCTCGTCGGCATAGCGCTCGCTCAGGCAGCCGATGACAAACAGTCGCTCGATGAGTCCCGCCTCCTTGGCCGCTACGGCCGAGAGGATGGTGTCGATGCTCTCCTGCTTGGCATCGCCGATAAAGCCGCAGGTGTTGATTACCACCACCTTGGCGTCGGTGCGGTCGCTGTCGAACGAGAGCTTATATCCCGCCGCAGCGAGCTGAGCCATCAGGTGCTCACTGTCGACGGTATTCTTTGAGCAGCCCAGTGTAATGACGTTTATCTTCTTCATACTCTGCTATTTCTGCTCGGCAAAGAGCGCATTTACAAACTCGCGGCGGTCGAACATCCTGAGCTGGTCGATGCCCTCGCCAATACCGATATATCGTACGGGAATGTGGAACTGGTCGCTGATGCCAATCACCACACCACCCTTGGCCGTACCGTCCAGCTTGGTGATCGTTAGTGATGTTACCTGAGTTGCCTGCGTGAATTGGCGCGCCTGCTCAAAGGCGTTCTGGCCCGTCGAGCCATCCAGCACGAGCATAACCTCGTGCGGAGCATCGGGGATAACCTTCGCCATCACGTTGCGAATCTTCGTCAGCTCGTTCATCAAGCCGATCTTATTGTGCAGACGGCCAGCGGTGTCGATCAGCACCACGTCGGCGCCGTTCGCAACGGCCGACTTCAGTGTATCGAAAGCCACCGATGCTGGGTCCGAACCCATCTCCTGACGAATCATCGTAGCGCCTGCGCGGTCGGCCCATACGGCCAGCTGGTCGATGGCGGCGGCACGGAACGTGTCGGCAGCACCAATATATACCTTGCGACCTGCGGCGGTGAGCTTGGCGGCGAGCTTGCCGATGGTGGTGGTCTTACCCACGCCGTTCACGCCCACGACCATCATAACGTAGGGCATTCCCGGCTTCACCTCCAGACCGAAATCCTCGCGCGAAGAGTGCGACTCCTCCAGGAGCTGCGCAATCTCGTCGCGCAGGATGGCGTTCAGCTCCGAGGTATTCATATACTTGTCGCGTGCGATGCGCTCTTCGATGCGGTTGATGATCTTGACCGTGGTCTCCACGCCAACGTCCGAGGTGATGAGTACCTCCTCCAGATCATCCAGCACGTCGGCATCGACGGTCGAGCGGCCCGCAACGGCGCGCGCCAGCTTCGAGAAGAATCCCGTCTTGGTCTTCTGAAGTCCCTCCGAGAGCTCCTCCTGCTGCTCCTGCACCTTCTGTGCCTCCTCCTGCGCTACCTCCTGCTGCTCGGGGGCAGCGGGCGCGGTGTTATCTTTTTTCTTCTTGAAAAGATCAAAAAATCCCATAATTCTAAATATTTTACGGTCTGCACACTCTGCGCAGACAAATTATCATACAAAGTTACAGAATTTTAAGGATAATACCAAATGTAAAGGCTTATACACACAAAAAGGCGCCTCCAAATGGAAGCGCCTTTTTGTATTGGGCTTAAAATTTGTTCGCGAAGGTTTTTTGTGGGAATCGCTGTCGATCTCTCCCCCTCGCTTAGGCCCAATGCAAAATAAAAATTATTTCTCAGCGAAGTATGCCTTGATATCCTCCTCCTCAAGAATGTTCTGAGTCTTGAAGATGTAAGCACCGGTCTTCTCTGATTTCACCATCTTGATGCACTTGGTGTACTTCTT
>JAFOEH010000290.1 GCA_017380275.1 Alistipes sp. | reverse complement strand
GCAACGTCGGCAGCGATGATGGCATCGACACCCTCCTTGACGGCACGGTCGATGACCTCGCGCAGATCCTCCATCTCGTTGTCGTAGAGGATGGTGTTTACCGTGAGGTAAGTCTTGACGCCCGCCTCGTGGGCCGTATGAACGATGGTGGCCAGATCGTCCAGCGTAAAGTTCACCGACGAACGGGCACGCATATTGAGTACGCCCACACCGAAGTAGATGGCATCGGCACCCGCCGCAATGGCGGCGTGGAGCGACTCCATACAGCCGACGGGGGCCATAATTTCTATATCTTTTCTCTTAATCATTTCTCTATTTTTTACGATCCATAAGGTTCTGGGCGAAAACTCGAAGATGCTCGGTGCGCTCGGCAGGAATCTCCAGCGTGTCGAGAATCGAGAGTGCGCGCTCGAAGCGGAGCGAGATCTGCTGATTTATAAGGCGTGGGATGTCGTAGCGGTCGTAAACCTCCTTGACGCGAGCGATCTTCTGCTCCGGGCTGAGCGACTCATCGAGATGCGTGGAGCGGAGAATCTCGCGGTCGGCCTCCGTCGAACGGCTCATAGCGTTGAGCATAAGGCAGGTCTTCTTGCCCTCGAGGATATCGCCTCCAATCTTCTTGCCGAGCTCCTCCTCGCGGCCATAGCTATCCAGAAGATCGTCCTGGAGCTGGAACGCAAGGCCGAGTTCCAGAGCATAGCGGTAGATCTTGCGGCTGTCGGCATCGGACGCACCACCCAACACGGCGCCGATAGAGGCTGCGCCTGCCAGCAAAACGGAGGTCTTGAGCTCGATCATATTCATATACTCGACAACCGAGACCTTCTGTCGTGTCTCGAAGTCCATATCGTACTGCTGGCCCTCGCACACCTGCAAAGCGATGGTGGTGAAGATCTCCATAACGCGCGGCAACAGGTGCGCAGGCACCTGACTCAGAAGGCGGTACGAGTAGATCATCATAGCATCGCCCGAGAGTATAGCCACATTATTACCCCACTCGGCTGCGACAGAGGGTTTGCCACGTCGAACCGAGGCGTTGTCCATAATATCGTCGTGCAGCAACGTAAAGTTGTGGAACATCTCCACGGCAGCAGCAGCCGGCAGTGCATCCTGAGCATTTCCGCCGAAGGCTTCGCACGAGAGCATCAGAAGCGTGGGACGGATGCGTTTGCCACCACCCGACATCGAGTAGATGATTGGATCATAGAGGTATTGGGGCTCCTTGGGCAGTTCGATCTGCGCCAGATAATTCTCCAGCAAGAGCAAGATTTCTTCGTTATTTCTCATCCTTGACGACACTTTTTAACACTTGATGCCCCAAAATTAAGAAAAAGTTTGAAGAAAAAGAATTTTATACTTAACTTTGACACATACAAATCCTAAAGAACAAACTTGATAATTAAAACCTAAACTACCAAAACTATGAAAAAATTGGCAATGGGTATCGACATCGGCGGAACCAACACTGCGTTTGGTCTTGTTGATGAGGAGGGTACCGTATTCTGTGAGTCAGTAATCTCTACCGAGAAGTACAAGAAGTTCGACGACTATGAGACTTACGTTCAGACTCTGTGTGAGGCTATGCACGCTCTGATTGACAGCGTATCGTTTGAGTTTGAGCTTGTCGGTATCGGTATCGGTGCTCCTAACGCAAACTATCATACCGGTATGATTGAGGCACCCGCTAACTTGTGGAAGTTCCGCGACGACGAGCCTAATCCCGATGACAACCGCCGTATGTTCCACTTTGTGGACGATATCAAGGCTTCATTCCCCGGCGTAGAGGTGGCTATCACCAACGATGCTAACGCTGCAGCTATCGGCGAGGGCGTATTCGGTAACGCTAAGGGTATGAAGGATTATGTAGTCATCACTCTCGGTACGGGCCTGGGCTCAGGTATCGTTAGCAACGGCGAGATGATCTACGGTCACGACGGTTTCGCAGGCGAGTATGGCCACGTTATGGTTGACAGCCGCACATTCGGTCGTGAGTGTGGTTGCGGTCGCAAGGGCTGTCTGGAGGCTTATGCATCGGCTACCGGTATCAAGCGTACGGCTTTCGAGCTTATGGCTAAGATGAACAACGACAGCGAGTTGCGCGACACTCCATTCTCAAAGTTCGAGGCTGTAATGCTCTCTACTGCTGCTGACAAGGGTGACGCTATCGCTATCGAGGCATTCCGCTTCACAGGTGAGGTTTTGGGTAAGTCACTCGCTGACTTGGTTGCTACAACATCTCCCGAGGCTATCATCTTGTTCGGTGGTTTGGCAAAGGCTGGCAAGCACATCTTCGAGCCCACTAAGTGGTATATGGAGGAGAATATGATGGCTACATTCAAGAACAAGGTTAAGTTGTTGCCTTCAGGTATC
>JAFOEH010000289.1 GCA_017380275.1 Alistipes sp. | reverse complement strand
TGAATTTTTATTATATGGTTAATCTCGACAGGTCGCTGAAGGCGGCGTACGACTATCCGTCGGGCGATCTGACGCAGTGGACGCTGGGGAGAATGAGAGGTCACGTCATCGGGATTGATTACACGTTTTCGTTATGATAAAGAATTTTAGATCAATAATTTACGCTGGGCTTTGCCTTCTCTTTGTGCTCTCCGCACAATGCCTTTCGGCGCAGATCTTCACGCCGCGGCTGCCGATCTATATCGTCAATGGCCAGCGGATGAGCGAGGAGCAGGTGCGCGAGATTGAACCGGAGGATATTCTAAGCAACACGATGCTGCCCGCCGACGAGGAGACCATCGCAAAATACGGGACGGAGGCCTCGAACGGAGTGATTGTGATCTCGCTCCGATACGATACCGCCGCGCGATTTGAGATCGAGGGCGAGGAGGCGAACTTCAGCGACTACATCGAACAACAGATTAAGTGGGGCGAGATGGACCCCGTGGCGCAGGTGGTGATGTCGATCAGGGTTAGCCCCGAAGGTGTGGTGAGCGAGCGCGAAGTGCTGGAGTCGAGCGACAGAAAACTACTCAACCGAGTACGCAACGCCATAGAGGAGGCCCCACGCTGGGTGGCAGCCAAGAAGGATGGCAAAGGCATTGAGACGCAGCACATTCTGAGGGTGACGGTCCCCGTCGGGAGCCGAATGCCGAGGGAGAGAGTGATTCGAATCAGATAAAGAAAGGGTGTCCGCTTGGACACCCTCTTTTTCTACTAAAATTGTATAACAAGAGCTATTTTACATCCAAAAGACTCGCTCCTCGCCCTCATAGGGTGGCAGGGGCTTGGGCTCGAAGTCGGAATAACCGAGCGCCACGGCACAGAGAATACCGTAATGCTCGGGCAGGTCGAGCAACTCGCGCAGGTAGTCGTCAGCCTTGCGGCCATCGGGCTCAGCCTGCAGACAGGGACGGTCGTTGACGTGAACCCAGCACGACGCGAGGCCCTCATCTACAACGGCAAGCTGCAATGTAGTGGCCGAGATGGCGCAGTTGTCGATCCAAAGGTCGGTTACGCGCTTATCGCCCATAACAAGAATTGCGGCGGCGGCATCCTTCATAAAGGCAGAGCCGTAATCGCGCATACGCGACATCTTCTCCAGCAGATCGGGATTCTGCACAATCATAAATCGTGTCGAGCGGCTATTGCGCGACGAGGGGGCCTGCAGAGCCATCTCAACAACACGCTCGAGGCGCTCACGCTCAACGGGCGTAGGGAGGAATTTGCGCGTACTGCGACGACGCGAAATAATCTCTTTAAGTTCCATAATTCACTATCGTTTAATTGTTTACATATTTTCATCTTCAAAGCCAAGCACCTCGGTCGAGATCTCGCCCAGAGCCCCTGCGACGTGGTTGATCGAGGTCTGCACCTTCACAAAGTCGATGTATCGTAGCTCGGCCGTTGAGCCATCGACATTGACGGCATTGGCGATTTTGAAGTAACTCTTAATAGCGGTCTGGTCTTCGGCAGAGTCCACCTTCGCCGCGTCGCTGCCCATATTGTCGGCATAACCCCACGCATAGGCCTCATTGACCTGATTGCCCGTCGAGGGATTTACCGAGGTCTTGGGCGCAAGACGCGAGCCATAGAGCGTATAGCTCTCTACGTCAAGCCACAGCGGGTAGTAGTAGGGCTGCGTGTGGGATGTGTTGTGGGCGATCGTGCCACTCGTTCCGTCCGATGCACGCCACTGAACAGCCGAGTCGGGCGATGTGGGACGGAAGTAGGTTACGGAGATGTTGCGGCAGTGGTGGTCGC
>JAFOEH010000288.1 GCA_017380275.1 Alistipes sp. | reverse complement strand
GGCTGCCGGACCATGAAAGATAAACGGGAGCTGCTGCGTGTGGTGCGTACGCCGGAGGGCGAGATCGTGCGGCCGACTTTTTTGGGCGTTCGGGAGTTGCATATTGAGCTTGAGCAGGTGCGACCCTATATAAATTGGATTCACTTCTATAACCTCTGGCGTGTTCGTAAGGATAGCGCTGAGGCTGAGCAGATCAGATCGGAGGCCGAGCAGTTGCTCGATCGGATGCAGCATCATCTGGTGGCGCGAGTGGGATTCTTTGAGGCGCGAGGCTGGGAGGATAGCATCGAACTGCAGCACACCGAGGGGTGTAGCTGCTGTGGCGGAAAGAGAGTTGCGGAGCGGATCGTAACGCCGCGACAGGCGAAGCTCAATGGCGACGGAGTGGCGTTGTCGCTCGCAGATTTTGTTGCGCCCGAGGGGGATTACGTCGGAGCGTTTGCTGTGACTGTGTCGCAGTCGTTCGTGGAGGAGCTGGAGCGTCTCAAGACCGGGGACGATCAATATACGGCGCTAATGATGCAGGGCTTGGGCGACAGATTGGTCGAGGCGGCTTCGGAGTGGCTACACGCGAAGGTGAGACGTGAGTTGTGGGGCTATGCGCCCGACGAGGAGCTCTCTCCGAAGGAGATGTTTCAGGGTGCGTTTCAAGGTATCAGGCCAGCTGTTGGCTATCCGTCGCTCGGTGATCAGCGCGCGATATTCCCGCTGGCGCGACTGCTCGGCGCAGAGCAGATCGGAATCCGCTTGACGGAGAACGGTGCGATGTATCCGCAAGCATCGGTGTGCGGAGTATATATAGCGTCACGCTGTGCAAAGTATTTTTAATAGGGGCTTCGGTCGCCGCTGTGCGGCTCCATTAGAAGAGGTGGGACGGCTATGCAAGATTGGGGTAATTTAAGTAGTTATGCTTATTTGCGTTAATAATAAATAGAGTACCTTTGCTGTAAATTATCGCTGATATTAAACAAAAAGTGAAAATCCTATGAGCGAAATAATTGCTCTTATAAACAGAATGTCGCCATACCTTTTGCTCGGCTTTCTGCTGGCGGGTGTGATGCACGCATTTGTGCCGAGTCGATTGTATCGCCGCTATTTGGGTGGCTCGTCGTTTGGCTCTGTTGTCAATGCCGCTCTGTTGGGAGTGCCACTGCCGCTCTGCTCGTGCGGAGTGATTCCGACGGCGATGTCGCTCAGACGTGAGGGGGCATCGAAGGGTGCGGCCGTATCGTTCCTGATAGCTACGCCACAGACGGGTGTCGATTCGATATTTGCTACCTACTCGCTGATGGGCCTACACTTTGCGCTGCTGCGTCCCGTAGCTGCGCTGGCGACGGCTCTGCTTGGTGGGCAGGTGGTTAATATGTTCGATGAGAAAGATGCAACTGTGGTTGAGCAGGCCGAGATGCAGACCGAGCAGACGTTGACGTTCGGTGGAAAGATTCTCAAGGCGCTGAAGTACGCCTTTG
The DNA here is from genome assembly GCA_017380275.1 of Alistipes sp. Next base: position 1,751 of record JAFOEH010000288.1, on the reverse strand, counting down.
TCGATATGATGCAGGATATTGGCCGCTGGCTGGTGGTGGGTTTGGTTGTGGCCGGGCTCATTACGGTCTTTGTGCCGGCATCGTTCTTCGCGCTGTTCGCCGATAACTCGCTGCTGAGTATGGTCATCGTGCTGCTCTTTGCTATGCCGATGTATCTCTGCGCTACGGGTTCGATTCCTATCGCTGTGGCGCTGATGTTAAAGGGCCTCTCGCCCGGCACAGCATTGGTGTTGCTGATGGCAGGCCCGGCCGTAAATGCCGCTTCGATGCTGGTGGTGGGTAAGGTGTTGGGACGACGATCGCTGATGCTCTACCTGCTCTCAATCGTGGGCGGTGCTATGGCATTTGGCTTGGCGGTGGATTATCTGCTGCCCAGGGAGTGGTTCACCGAGTCAATTGATGCTATGGCGGCGGGTGCCGGTCGCGGACAGGGATGGTTTAACATCGTGTGCTCGGTGGTGATGGTTGCGCTGCTGGTAAATGCGCTCGTCAGACGATTTAGAAAGAGCCCCGAGGCGGAGTGCGGCTGTGAGGCGTGCGACGTGGAGCAACAGAGCGAGCAGACGTTCTACGTCGAGGGTATGCGTTGTAACCATTGTCGTACGAATGTGGAGAAGGCGTTGGCAGCATTGGAGGGTGCCGAGTCGGCCGAGGTGGATCTGCCGACGGGACGTGCCGTGGTGTTGGGCCGCGTTACACGCGAGCAGGTGCGTACGGCGGTCGAGACCCTCGGATTCAAACTAAAGGAGAATTAACCTTAAAACCGATAAAATTATGAAAAAACTTTTCAAATTTGCGATGTGTGCCGTTGCGCTGCTGATGGCAACTGATGTTGTTCTGGCTCAGACAGCCGATAAGAACATTTTGCTCAATGTGTTTTGTCGCGAGAAGGATAATGGCAATGGCGCCCTGCCTGAGGCATTTCTGAAGTGCCGCGTTGAGACTTTGAAGGAGGGTACAGCTTTGGCGTACGAGATTTTCCGTTCGTGCCTCGATCCGCAGGAGTATGTATTCTATGAGATATGGCGCAACGAAGCTGGCCACGCATCTCACTCTGCAACCGAGCACTTGAAGACCTTGATGGTCGAGAGAAGCGCGGCTATCGACCCCGAGTATAAGGGTTTCGTGCAGCGTGCATACCTTAACTCCGAGCCTACGGGTGAGCGTTTGTTGATGAATATCGTTCGCAAGGTTAAGCCCGAGCATATATCGACACTGCGCGATTCTTTCCTCAAGAGCCGTGAGGCGACGCTCAAGGAGGAGGGTTGCGAGGCATTTGAGATTTATCAGTCGGTGCTCGATCCTACTATCTTCCTTATCTACGAGTTGTGGACTACGGACGAGGCTCACACCGTGCATAGCACGCTCCCCCACTCGAAGGTACATTCGGAGGAGTGCCAGGGAATTAACGACTCCTCGTTCAAGACCGTAGTACATAAGATTTTCATTAAATAAGCAGGCAGACTATGAAACGATTTTTTAGATTAGTGTTGTGCGCCGTTGCAGCAGTCGCATTTGCGGGCATAGCACAGGCACAGCAGCAGGGTGGCGAGAGCTACCTTTTGATCAATGCAATGCTCAAGGGTAATATGGGTAAATTGATTGAGTACAAGGCCAACCTGGAGAGTTGCCGTCAGGGCACACTTCAGGAGGCTGGTAATTTGGCCTATGACTACTACCAGCTCTGCACCGATCCTTCGCAGATTCTTCTTTTCGAGAAGTGGAAGAGCGAAGCGGATCTCACGAAGCAT
>JAFOEH010000287.1 GCA_017380275.1 Alistipes sp. | reverse complement strand
GTAAACAAAAAAGTCTGTCAGCTTTCGCCGACAGACTTTTTTATTATAATTACCCTCCCATAAAATTGCATAACAAGAGGGAGTTCAAGGCTTGCGAAGCACGAAAAAGCGGAGCATACTTCGGCGTATGTGAGCATTTTGAGAGCAAGCGTAACGCAGAAATCACCTTGTTAGGCAATTTTATCCCAATGCTTTGTAGCGCGAAGGCGATACTCCCGTTCGCTGCTTGAAATATTTTCCGAAGAATGACTGCGACACGAAATTGAGTCGTTCCGACACCTCCAGAATACTCAATCCGGGCTGAGCGAGCAGCTCCTTGGCCTTGCCGATTACAGAATCATAGATAATCTTCGATGCTTTACGGCCTGTCTGCTTCTTGCATACCAGAGAGAGATATTTTGGCGTGATACCCAACTTCGAAGCGTAGTACTCGACACTGCGCTGCAGATGGCACGAGTGCACCAGCTCCGACGCAAACTGACGCATCAGCTCGCTCGCGCGAGAGAGATTATCCGAGCCCGACATTGCCAAAGAGGTATGGTTGCCAATTATCGCTGCCAGCATATAGTAGAGCGTATTGGCAAGTGACGATAGAATCTTCTCGCCATAGATACCATCTACATTGCCCATTCGCCCCACAAGGGCCGCTATGGCGTGCAGACGCGTGGTATCCTCCACACGAAGATTGATGCAGGGCTTGGCTCCGACCATAATATCGGACATCAGTTTATCCGCCGCATCGTGATTTACAGAGCTAATGAATGCCTCCGAAAAGTGGATAAGATAACCCATCGCAGCCTTGCTGCACTTGAATGACTCAACAGCCGAACCTCCTCGCAGGATGAGCAGCGAGTTGGGACGCATCTCGCAATTACGTCCGTTAATTGTAATCCTGGCCGTGCCACTCACCACAATCAGCACCACCATTCCTTCGATATTCCGCTCAACACCCTCCAACTCCTGCAACCGCAGCAGCGGCGTAAGCTTAAAATTCTGAGAGAGGAAACCCTCCTCCGAGAGGTTTTTTCTAATCTTCGTTAACGAAACATTGCTCACTTCCTCACCACTCTTTCTCACGTTCTGCATACCAAAAAACTTCGTTTATCACTGATTCTCACTCGGACATACGATATTGAGCGCTCCCCTCAGGCAACACACCCTCATCGGGAAACGTCCACCGCTCTGTCCATCCACGTCGGTGTCCTCGCTGACGGGCGTCACGAGTGTCAACTCGCTCGCCTGCAAGTATTTTACCGCCGCAGTCCTAACTCCTAACACATACAACATCATATCCACAGCCGACTGCACCACCGTGTCACGCTTGCGCAGAAACAGGCAGTCGAACACGCCATCGCGCAGACTCGAGCGTCGCGCCAGAGGCACACGTCCAGCCGTCTCACCATTGAGCACCAAACCCATCAAAGTCGGGTAGTAGAAGGCATCGCCATCGGCCGTGATCGTAAGCGGAATACCCCTTACCTTCTTCAGCTCCTTCAGAGCCTCGATCATATAGGCAGCACGTCCCATCAAGTGCTTCAGCTCCTCGGGAGTATGCTGCGACGTTGTGGTAAAGATTCCGAAACTAAATATGTTGACAAAATATATTTCGTGCTTGTCGGCTCGGTCGATCGACTCCACCACGCCGCAATCAATAGGCTCCACCACGCCGTATGCAATCTGACGGGCGGCCTTCTGTAGATTATTTGACATTCCCAGCGCACCCGCAAAATCGTTGGCCGTACCGGCAGGCAAGATGCCGATCGGAATGGAGAGCGAATGGCGCATCAAGGCATTGACCACATAGTTAAGCGTGCCATCACCTCCTGCCACAACGATCAGATCCACAGATTCATATCCTTTGATTGGATTTCCATCAAAACGTAGCGGCACGGGGGTTATATCGTAGCCAGCATCACGGAAAATGGCCACAACCTGCTCGAGGTTGCGCCCGATCTTTCCACGTCCTGCCTGACTGTTGTATAGCAATATTGCTTGCTTCATAAATTTCGTTTTCTCACCTAAAGCTACTCGATCACACGCAGCCCCTCGACCTTGCCCAAAGCCGTCTCAAGCCCTTTCGAGTAGTACATCTCATACTTATCTCCCTCACCAGCGGTTATGAAGAAGACCATAACTCCCTGCCCAGACAAACCACGCGCCACCTCGATGGCACGCTCCACACCCAGCGCCATAAACATCGTACCGTAGGCATCGGCCTCGGCACACGTCGGAGCTATGACCGTCGCCGAGAGCATATTCGTAACGGCACTCTGTCCCGTGCGCGGGTCTATCGTGTGGGCAACCTTGCGCCCCTCGGCGTCAAGATAGTAGCGACGGTAATTTCCCGACGTTGCCATAGAGCAGTCGCTCAGCGAGATAACCTGCTCGATGAAGGCTCCGGGCGTATCATTACCATCGAACGGAGTCTCCACTCCGACGCGCCACGCGCCACCCTTAGGGTTCACACCTCGGCAGCGCACCTCTCCGCCAATATCGACCAGATAATCCTCTACACCCAACTGCTCCAAAGCCTCGGCCGCCATATCGACCACATAGCCCTTGGCGATGGAGTTGAAATCGATCTGCACACGCGCATCCGCCTTGCTGAGTTTGCCCTGAGAGATGGAGAGCTTATCAATGCCGACAAACTCCAAAATCGAATCGACATTGACCTTCGCCTCACGATCCTTACCCGCAAATCCATAGGCCGTAACCAACGGAGCAACAGTAACATCGTACGCACCCCCACTCACTTCGCTCACGCGACGCGACAGCTCCAGGCAGTGGATGATATGCTCGTCCAGCTGATCCGTCTCATTGCGATTAAGACGGCTGAGTAGCGAATTCTCATCAAAGATCGACATCGACGCCTTCGAAGCAGAGTCGATCTGCATCATCATCGCATAGATCTCGGCCGAAGAGTGGTCTGTACGAGCCTGCACCTGCATAAAGGTGCCGAGCATCTGCCCCTCGACGCGGACATACGGCAGTGGCTTGTCGGCACACCCGACCAGCAACAGCGCCGATAGCACGACGACCCAAAAATCGACTCCCAAAAATCTTCGCAAGTTCATAAAAAGGTGCACCTTACGACTACCTAAAATGACTTTCCCGTAGGCAAAAATGGCACATTACTTCGCAAATATACATAAATTTACAAAAAAAAGAACACCCCACGCCCAAAGTGCCATATAATACTGTAAAAAAATATAGTTTTTGAGCCAAAAATATTTGGCTCTTAACTAAATTCGGAGTATTTTTGTGCCACGCTCCGGTGTTATCCATAGTAAGGAGGAT
>JAFOEH010000037.1 GCA_017380275.1 Alistipes sp. | reverse complement strand
GCTGGGTACCGTTCTGGCCAACGACGAGGTTAAGGACGGATTGTCGGTGCGTGGCGGCTTCCCCGTCGAGCAGAAGCGTATGAAGCAGTGGTCGCTGCGCGTTACGGCCTACGCTCAGCGTATGCTCGACGGTCTGGACTCGCTCGAGTGGAGCGACTCGCTGAAGGAGATTCAGCGCAACTGGATCGGCCGCTCGGAGGGTGCACAGGTATTCTTCGACGTGAAGGATTCGGAGCGTAAGCTGGAGATCTTCACCACACGCCCCGACACCATCTTCGGTGTTACGTTTATGGTTATCGCCCCCGAGCACGAGTGGGTGGAGGAGCTGACAACAGAGGAGAACAAGGCTGCCGTGGAGGCTTACATCGAGCAGACCAAGAAGCGCTCGGAGCGTGAGCGTATTGCCGAGACTCGCCGCGTGAGCGGTGTGGCTACGGGATCTTACGCCATCAACCCCTTCACCGGCAAGGCTATTCCCATCTATATCTCCGACTATGTATTGGCAGGCTACGGTACGGGCGCAATTATGGCCGTGCCGGCGCACGACTCGCGCGACTACGCCTTCGCACGCCACTTCGGTCTGGATATCGTTCCCGTTGTCGAGGGCGGCAATATCGAGGTGGAGTCGTACGACGCAAAGTCGGGCAAGATGATCAACTCGGACTTCCTCACGGGTATGGACGTCAAGGAGGCTATCCCCGCAATGTTCGCCGAGGTGGAGAAGCGCGGCTTGGGTAAGAAGCTCATCAACTACCGTCTGCGCGACGCCATCTTCTCGCGTCAGCGCTACTGGGGCGAGCCCTTCCCCGTATATTACAAGGGCGACACGGCATATCCCCTGCCCGAGGATAAGTTGCCGCTGGAGCTGCCCCCGATCGAGAACTTCGGTCCCACCGAGCAGGGTGAGCCGCCATTGGCTCGTGTCGAGGATTGGACCTACGAGGGTTATCAGCTGGAGCTCTCGACGATGCCCGGCTTCGCAGGCTCGTCGGCATACTACCTCCGCTATATGGATCCCCACAACTCGAAGGGTCTGGTATCGAAGGAGGCCAACGACTACTGGCGCAACGTCGATCTCTACATCGGCGGTATTGAGCACGCCACGGGACACCTGATGTACTCACGCTTCTGGAATATGTTCCTCTACGATTTGGGTTATGTGTGCGAGTCGGAGCCCTTCAAGAAGCTCGTTAATCAGGGTATGATTCAGGGCCGCTCGAACTTCGTTTACCGCGTCGTAGGTACAAACAAGTTCGTATCATTGGGTCTGAAGGGCGACTACGAGACACAGGAGATTCACGTTGATGTAAATATCGTCAAGAACGACCAGCTCGACCTTGACGCCTTCCGCGCTTGGCGTCCCGAGTTTAAGGATGCCGAGTTCATCCTCGAGGATGGCAAGTATGTCTGCGGCTGGGCGATCGAGAAGATGTCGAAGTCGATGTTCAACGTCGTAAATCCCGACCACATCGTCGAGAACTATGGTGCCGACACGCTGCGTATGTACGAGATGTTCCTCGGCCCGCTCGAGCAGTCGAAGCCGTGGGATACCAACGGTATTGACGGTGTTCACAAATTCCTGCGCAAGTTCTGGAGATTGTACTTCGACCGCGAGGGTAACTTGGCTCTCAATGACGAGAAGGCAACCGACAAGGAGCTCAAGACTCTGCATAAGACCATCAAGAAGGTGCGTGAGGATATCGAGCACTTCTCGTTCAATACCTCGGTTGCAGCATTTATGATC
>JAFOEH010000286.1 GCA_017380275.1 Alistipes sp. | reverse complement strand
GATCTCCCCTGCTACGATCTTTGAAAAAATTGTTGCCATATTCTCCGTCTATTAGTATTCTTCATATTTTGGCTTTAGTATTTCGGCATAAATTACGGCCTTCTCAATACTAAAATCATTCACAATTTGATCTAACTCTTCGGACTCTTTTGGTTGCTCTCTCTCTTGCTCCGTAGTTGTATTTTTAGTAACTATACGGCTCTGTGTCCTACCCTCCTTAGCCTGTTCTGCGGTCTTCGTTGTGACGGGCTTTGCTACACTCGCAGTCGACTTTGTCGCGCTCTTTTCCTCTTGTAAGTGCTCGCGTATGCGCCTCTCCAAATCCTGATGAGGATCGAGCTCGTCAGCGGCAACCTCGCCCTCAGAAGGAGCCTTCTTTTGGCTCTTCTGGCCGATCGACACCACGACACCAAAGATGATTATAAACAACCAAAGTAGATCCATCGTTACGAATTTGAAACACGTTTCACACTATCCATTCCCTTGATTTTGCGCAGTCGGTCAAGTATCGCATTCAGACTCGCCGCGTCGCGCACATATAGGCTCAATGTGCCCTCAAAAATGCCGTCGTGCGACTGTATATTCACCTGACGCATATTGATGCTAAAATCGTTCGTAACCACATTTGCCAAATCCACCAGCACACCCATTCGGTCAATGCCCACGATCTCGATCGTCGCCAGCGATGATTTTGTCTTGTACTGCGACCATTGTATCGCTTCCTTCACGATGCACTCGCCGTGTTGTGCAGCCAATCTGTTGAGTTCATCACACGAGGCCTTGTGTACAACGATTTGATGCGTGATAGGATCTCTGTATCCTACCACACTATCGCCCGGCAGCGGATGGCAACATTCGGCCACCACGAGCTCCTGGTGCCCCGTTGTCTGCTCCTGCGATTTGGGTTTATCCTTATCCGAATCCTTGATGAACAGAGTCCAGAACTTGAGCATCTTTAAGTTGGAGTTGGTCTTGACTACCTTCTCCAGGTTGTCTAATGATACGATTCCTGCGCCAATCTTGGTGTATAATTCATCTTTGTTGCGGCACTCGTACGCCTCCATCAGCTTGCGTATCACGCGATTGTTGGGCGTAATATTAAGCTTCGCAAGCTCATCGTTCAGTACCGTCAAACCGCGCTGATGGTTGTGCTCCTGCTCACGTTTAAGGAAGTTCTTGATAGCCTGCTTGGCCTTGCTTGTGCAAACATACTCCAACCACTCAGCCTTCGGTTTAGCCGAGTCGGCAGTGATTATCTCCACCTGATCGCCGCTCGTAAGAGCTGTTGTGATGGGTACAATTTTGTGGTTTATCTTTGCGCCGATGGCTGCATTTCCAATCTTGGTGTGAACGTCGTATGCAAAGTCCAATGCCGTTGCTCCGTAAGGCAGGTGGCGCGCCTCGCCCTTTGGTGTAAACACCGCAATTTCAGAGGTATATAGCGATAACTTAAAGTTATCGAGGAACTCCACCGCATTCTGTGTCGGGCTGTCCAACGCCGTGCGAATCATCTTCAACCACTTGTCGAACTCGTCCTCGTCGTTCGAGATTGTTGCCTTCTTGTACTTCCAGTGTGCTGCAAAACCTCGCTCGGCAATATCCTCCATTCGCTGCGTACGAATCTGCACCTCCACCCAAATTCCGTCGGGGCCCATTACTGTCGAGTGCAACGCCTCATATCCGTTCGCCTTGGGCATACTGATCCAGTCGCGCAGGCGATCGGGTTTGGGTGTGTAGATATCTGTAATTGATGAATATACCTGCCAACACTGCGTCTTTTCCGAGGGGAACTCCAGTGGCTGGAATACGATTCTTATGGCGAACAGATCATAAATCTCCGAGAATGGAATCTGCTTGCGCATCATCTTCGTCCAGATCGAATATACGCTCTTGATTCGGCCCGAAATCTCATATTTGATGCCATTTTTGTCGAGTGCCTCTATGATCGGTGCATTGAACTTGCGGATGTACTCCTCGCGCGCTGCCGATGTCTCGTCAATCTGTCGCGAAATCTCCTCATACTCCTTCGGGAATCGGTACTTCATACAGAGATCCTCAAGCTCCGTTTTTATGGCGTACAATCCCAATCTATACGCCAGAGGTGCAAACAGATACATCGTCTCACCGGTGATCTTCACCTGCTTATTCTGCGGCATAGCACCCAGCGTTCGCATATTGTGCAGACGGTCGGCGATCTTGATCAGAATCACTCTTACGTCGTCCGAAAGCGTGAGCAGCACCTTGCGGAAATACTCCGCCTGCTTCGATGTGTCGGCATTAAACACGCCCGACATCTTGGTCAGTCCATCGACCATCGTGGCGATTTTGTGGCCGAAGATATGCTCCATATCATCCACCGTGTAGTCGGTATCCTCCACCACGTCGTGCAGCAGCGATGCCACCACCGACTTTACGCCCAGACCTATTTCATCAACCACAATTTTGGCTACTGCAATAGGATGCAGGAAGTAAGGTTCGCCCGAGCGGCGCCTCACCCCCTGGTGTGCCTCTTTTGCGAGGAAGAAGGCTCGTTTGATGAAGTTCCAGTCCTCCTCCTTCTTGCATATTTTCTTACACGATTGGGCCAATTCGTCCCATTTCTCCTGTATAAGTTTTTCGTCCTCTGCAGTATAGTTCATAGTATCCTATTCTATGGTTAATCCCTGTGAGGTCGCTTTGGTGGCGTCCCCACAGGGAAAAATCTATTTCTGAGTCTTCATTGCCTCGCGCAACTTCTCTTCAATTTCGTTGCGAAGCTCCTCGTTATTTTTGAGCAACTCCTTCACCGCGTCGCGTCCCTGACCGATCTTCTGCTCTCCGTACGAGAACCACGATCCAGCCTTGCGTATGATGCCGTAATCGACACCCAAATCAACAATCTCTCCAATCTTCGAGATTCCCTCACCGAACATAATGTCAAACTCGGCGCGCTTGAACGGAGGTGCCACCTTGTTCTTCACGACCTTCACTTTGGTGCGTGTTCCGAGCTGCTCCTCGCCATCTTTGATCACCGATGCGCGTCGAATGTCAATTCTCACGCTCGCGTAGAACTTCAGCGCGTTACCACCGGTTGTAGTCTCGGGATTGCCGTAAATCACGCCAATCTTGTCGCGCAGCTGGTTGATGAAGATACATACGGTCTTCGTCTTCGAGATGCTTGCCGTGAGCTTGCGCAACGCCTGCGACATCAGTCGGGCCTGCAGGCCCATCTTCGAATCGCCCATCTCGCCCTCAATCTCAGCCTTGGGTGTAAGCGCTGCCACTGAGTCGATTACGATGATATCGATAGCGCTTGAGCGAATCAACGAGTCGGCAATCTCCAACGCCTGCTCGCCGTTGTCGGGCTGCGAGATAAGCAGATTATCTACATCCACACCCAGCTTCTGCGCATAGAATGAGTCAAATGCGTGCTCTGCATCGATGAACGCTGCAATACCTCCCGCCTTCTGTGCCTCTGCGATTGCGTGAATAGCCAGCGTTGTCTTACCTGATGACTCGGGGCCGTAAATCTCAATCACGCGTCCCTTGGGGTAACCACCCACTCCGAGAGCCACGTCGAGCGTTATCGAACCCGTAGGAATCACGGGAATGTCGCTCACAGCCTCGCTGCTCATACGCATAATCGAGCCCTTGCCAAAATCCTTCTCTATCTTATCCATTACCGCGCTCAACACCTTGAGCTTGTCGGCATTAACTTGTGTTTTCTCTGCCATATTCTGTTACTTTTTATCCAATTCGTTAATAATCTGGCGGTAGTGATCCGCCGTTTTCACTTTGTCGAAGATGTGGGTAATTGTGCCCTCTTCGTCCAGCAGGAATGTCTTTCGTGCCACTCCCATATATTTTCGGCCATACATCGACTTCTCGACCCACACTCCGAACGCTTCGCAAATCGTACGCTCGGTATCGGCCACGAGGGTGAAGTTCAGCTCGTGCTTTGCGCAGAAGTTCTGGTGCGAACGCTCGCTGTCGGGGCTCACGCCCACTATCCTATAACCTCTTGCCGCCAACTCCTCCTTGCCGTCACGCAGACTCTTTGCCTCGAGTGTACATCCCGAAGTGTTGTCCTTTGGGTAGAAGTAGAGTACCGTGCGACCGCCCTTTAGGTCGTTGAGTGATAATATTGTGCCATCTTGGGTTTTGCCCTCGAAATACGGAGCGGCATCCCCCACCGATAAATTAGCCATTGTGTCTAAATTTTAGGGTATAATAAGCCAAAGATATAAAATTTTCCCTAATAATCCGCATCCGACGGCCAAAAAATCCCTCTGCGGCCTATTAATCCCACATCAGCACGGTCTGCACCTGGTGGTTGAACTCTTCAACCGAGGTGTTGAGTCGTCGGCTGCAGGCCGGACAGCGTATTGCCGACTCTGTCTCAACGTAGCTCTCGCAACCCACACATCGGGGCAACATTCCCATCGACTCGTCTTGACTGTAATTGAACTCTGCGCCACAGTGGCGACACTTAATCTGATAAGCGATTCCCATAGTTGTAAAGTTTTATTGCGTTTATACTATAATCTACTATTTCCGCCAAAGATGTAACATAACACATCGGCGCCAATGCCTATAACGCATAATATAAAAAATAACATAATCGTTGTTGTTTTGGTTTCTGAGTGCAAAATAACAGCCCTGTTGTGACAACTTGTGTCACAACCTTAAAAACTTTACAAAAAACGAAATTTTTTTCTTGGATTTTTACCTTTTCGATTGGCCGTCGGCTACCTTTGGCCAATTTCTGGCCACATAATCAGCGATATAGCTCTCCAGATCGGGCGAATCAACAATTCGCACATCATCCATCAATCCCACTACAAAACGAGCCACGCCCGCGTAGTCGGCAATCTCGGTATCGAGCAACCAACGCTCCTCGTCTATTTGTGTAAGATGTTGTTCTGCAAGCGGATACTCCTCCAGTAGAAGGTTGTGTGAGAGTATTCCAAGCTCCAGCTTTACCCTCTGGCGCATCTTGCCATTCATCCTAAAAATGTCAATAAACGCCTTTTCGTGACGGTCCGAATACACCCACGGTTCGCTTAAAATCTCAACCGACGAGATGCGTGCAAGCTTGAAAAGTTTGCAGCTAAGACTCTCAGTATCAAAGCACCACACCTGCACGTAGTTTGTCGTGAAGGCGAATGGCTCCACCCTGCGGTCGCGCACTACGCCACCGTGTGACGAGCGGTAGTCGT
>JAFOEH010000285.1 GCA_017380275.1 Alistipes sp. | reverse complement strand
TCCATCTTCAGTAGTTTCTATTAATATTCATCATCTCCATCATCTTCGTCATCCGGAGCGGGGAAGGCATCCGACAACGCACGCTTGAACCAGCTTCCGATACGGCTCAGGCCCGAGGGCTTGACGATATCCTCGGTGCCGTCCACAATATCCTCCTCGTCCTCCTCCGGCTCCACTTTCGGAGCAGCAGGTGCAGGCTGCGGCTGGGGTGCAGCAATCGGCTCGACGGGCTGCTGCTCGGGCTCTACCTTCGGGGTAGGCTGGGGCTGGGGCTCCGCCTTGGGTGCAGGCTTGGGCTCAGGCTTGGCCGAGGGGATAAATACTCCCACGGGGCAAGCTCCCAGCTTGGCACCACGCTGCAGAAGCGATACGGCAAGCGTGAGGTTGGGCGTTGAGACCTTCTCCAGTGACTCGGTCTGCACACCAATCTCGGCACAAGCCACGCGCACCTCCTGACCCGTCACACGGCTGAACAGATCGGCCACGTTCTTCAGTGCCGCTACGCCACCCGTAAGCACGATACCCGCGCCGAGCTTCTTCGAGTAGCCCGAGTCGCAGATCTCTCGCCAGACGTACTCGGCAATATCGGTCATACGGGCCTCGATGACGGCCGCCAGGTTGAGTCGTGAGATGGGTTTGATGGCGCGTGAGCGCGAGCGCACCTGAATAACCTCGTCGGGAGTGAGATCCACCACTGCCGAGCCACACTGACACTTCAGGTTCTCGATCGTACGCGGTGGGATGTGGCCGTTGAAGCAACGAATATCGGCATTGACGGCTGCGCCACCCATCGGGATTGAGGCTATGTAGCCGAGCGCACCGTTATGATACACAGCGACATCCGTAACGCCGCCACCCAAATCAACCACCGCAACGCCATCCTCCTTCTCGTCCGTCGTCACCACCGAGTCGGCCACTACGGCCGCACCGGCGAAGATTTCGCGGATCTTGATACCGGCATCCAGAAAGACGCGGCGCAGACGGTCCTTGGCAACGTGCTCGCAGAGGATGAAGTTGTAGGTCGATGAGAGCTGCTTGCTGTAACAGCCAACGGGATTCTTCATCTCGGTGCCTGCATCGCCCTTATAATTAAGCGGATAGAAATCCATAATCACCTCGCCATCGGCAGCCTTCACGTTGCGCATACGCTCGCTCAATGCCATCAGATCGCTCTCCGAGATGCGATTCTCGGCATCGGCAACAAAGACGTGATCGACATAGCGGGCACAACGCACAAACTTACCAGAGATGCCGACGTAGGCATCGGTGATGGTGATCGCAGCCTCCTGCTCAGCACGCTGACGCGCCTTACGCAGAGCCTCGGCCACGAGCTGGCTGTTATCGACCATTCCTGCGGTCATACCCTCGCGTGTGGGCTCGCTGACGATGGTTACGATCGAGATGTTACCCTCCTCGGTCAGGGTGGCAACGGCCACAACGACCTCCGACGAACCGATGTCAATGGCGACGATATAGTTTTTCTTCTCCATATTTATTTCAATTATTATCTTCTTAAAATTTTCATCATTTTGTGCAGACCACCTGGCCCTTGGTGCGACCAGCCATTACTCCGTACAGACCACCCGTTACTTCGTGCTACCCAGCCGTTACTTTGTGCAGACCACCTGGCCCTCGTACTCGACCGAGATGGTGCGGAAGGCATCCCAACCCACGTTGCCGAGGCCCTTGTCGTAGAAGGCCAGCAACTTATCGAGCTTCTGCTCAACGCGTTCGGGCCTACCGAAGAGAATCGTGTGCCGTCCCGAGCGGGGAATGAGCTCCAAACGCAAATCGCCGCTACTCATCGTAGAGGCTACAATCTGGACTATTTCGGCACGCCAAAACGAGTCCTGCTCAATATATTTTACAAAGTTAATCAGTTTACGGAAATCTTCATACCTTTTCTGCAACTTTTTTTGTTTCTCGCGCTCGGCTTGCTGACGTGCCGTCACGCGGTCGATCTGCTTCTCGTTTTCACGATCCATATATCGCAAATTGCGGCGGAGCATAGCCTTCTCGTCGCGCTTGGCCTCGACACGGGCATCGTACTCGTCGTAATCCTCGAACGGACCCTTAAATCCACCGAGCCAGCCCTTGCGATCGACCTGCATTTGGCGCACCGTCTTGACCGAGTCGGCAATCTGCTGCGTGAGGCGGAACAGCGGCACCTTCTCATACTGCAACGTGTCGATCTCGGCCTCGCACTGGGCAATCTGTTGCTGGACATATTCCTCGACACTACCCACATATCGCGGCGGCACGGGGAGCGTGTAACTACCCGTCACCACAGGCACATAGACGGCACTCTGCGACGGCACGGGGAAGATGAAACCCTCGTCCGTGAGGTAGCTATCCACCCCATCGACCATCAATCTTACGATCGGGCGGCGCTGGCTCACCTCCACGCGAAGCTCGCCGTCGTAGGTGAGGTAGGCACTCACTCGATCGACAAAACCCTTGTCGCGCACGCTACGCTCCAAACCTGCCAGATCGACCTCGGCGACAGGCTCTCCAATGGTGGCCACACCGCTCTGCTCGATCCAGTGGCGCACCATCTGGGTCGAGACGAGGTTTTCGTGCTGGAGGCTATCCGTCACGACCACCGTCAGGCTATGCACCGTCGTGGTGGCACGATGAAGCTCGGCGCGGCTGTGGAAGAAGACCACGAAGCTCACGACCAAACCCCACAGCACCAGGTTAAGGAGTATTTTCAGCGCTCGTTGCATTATGCTTTTTTAATCAATTCGTCGGCAATAGCCTGGCAATATACATCGATATTTCCCGCACCAAACGTAATCACAACATCGGTCTGACGATCAAACAGATACTTCGCCAGATTCTCTCTCTCGCAGAGGCTCCAATCAACCGTCAGGTGCTCACCGATAAGCTCCGAGCAGATGCCCTCGATAGGCTCCTCACGGGCAGGATAGATTGGCACCAGCACCACTTCGTCGGCGTGCGACAAAGCCTCGGCAAACTCGCGATACAGGTCGCGTGTACGGGTGTAGAGGTGGGGCTGGAATACGGCCGTAATTCGGCGCGAGGGGAACATTCGGCGGGCCGAGGTTATCGTCGCCTCCAGCTCCTCGGGATGGTGGGCATAGTCGTCCATATAGACCTGACGGGGGGTGTTGACGTAGAACTCGAAACGGCGCTTCACGCCCGAGAAGGCTGCAAGTCCTGCGCGGAGCAACTCCTCATCGAGTTTCTCCCCGCGCTTACGCGAGGCACACACCGCAGAGGCTACGGCCGCTACGCAGTTCTCGACATTCACCCAGCCCGGGATGCCAAGTCGTAACGAACGCAGAGGCCCAAACGGGGTTGCGATATCGAATTGGTAATATCCTCCCTCGCAGAGGGTTATGTTCGTAGCGTGGAAGTCGCTACGGGGATCATCATAGCTGTATCGCCAGATGTCGATACCCTCGGGCAGGGGTATCTCCACTCCCTGCTTGAGGACCAGATCGCCACCCCTCTTGATCAGCGCCGCAAACTGCCCGAAAGCCTCCACTACGGCCTCGAACGTGCCGTAGATATCGAGGTGGTCGGGAGCAACCGACGTGATAACGGCCACATCGGGACTCAGGCGTAAGAACGAGCGGTCGAACTCGTCGGCCTCGACAGCCAAGCGAGTGCCCTCGCCGAGCACCATATTGCCGTTGAAGTTCTTCGAGATACCTCCCAGGAAGGCACTGCCGCCCGCACCCGTAGAGTGGTTGAGCCACGCGATAAGGGTTGAAGTGGTGGTCTTACCGTGAGTACCCGCAACGGCCATAACATACTTTCCTTCAGAGAGATGACCCAACATCTGCGAACGCTTCTCGATCAGAAAACCACCCTCGCGGAAGAACTCCATCTGCGGATGATCCGACGGCACAGCCGGGGTATAGACCACCATCGTGGTCTGGGCATCGCGAAAGGCTGCGGGGATATTCTCCACCTCATCTTCGTAACATACCGTAGCACCCTCTGTCGCAAGTGCGCGCGTGAGGGGCGTCTCCGTGCGGTCGTAGCCCGCCACCTGACGGCCTTCGTGAAGGAAATATCGGGCAAGGGCGCTCATTCCGATGCCGCCGATACCCATAAAGTATATGTTGTCGTAGTGCTTCATCTTAGCTTGCATTATTATTGATACACTTTCGGTGTCGTGCCATTAAAACTTACACCACTCCTTCTCGATCTGGCGCACGACTCGCTCGGCCGCATCGCCAATACCAAGTCGGGTGATATTATGTTTAAGCTGCGCCAGACGCGCACTGTCGGCAAGCATCCCGAGTGCCTTCGGCATACCCTGCTCAACGGCATCTGCATCGCACACCATCACAGCCGCATCCTTATCCACCAGCGCCATTGCATTCTTGGTCTGGTGATCCTCCGCCACGTTGGGCGAGGGGACAAAGAGCGTCGGCTTACCCACAAGGCAGAGCTCCGAGACGGTGCAGGCGCCACTACGCGAAATCACCACATCGGCCACCTCGTAGGCGTAGTCCATACGCTCGATGAAGGCGCCCTGCCAGATGTGGGGCGTGGGGTGCGAGGCGAGGAATTCGCGCATCTCGCGCTCGTAGAACTTACCCGTCTGCCACACGACCTGCACCTCGGGCTCACCATCCAGAGAGGTGATCCAATGCTTCATCATCTCGTTCAGCGTGCGGGTACCGAGCGAGCCGCCAACCACCAAGATGGTCGGCATATCTGCGCGAAGGCCATAATATTCGAGAGCCTCGGCACTCTTACCCTCGACCGAAGAGAAGCTGCCACGCAGGGGGTTGCCCGTATGGGTGATCTTATCGGCCGCGAAGAAGCGCTCCATACCCTCGTAGGCCACGCAGATACGGCGGGCACGGCGGGCGAGGAGTTTATTAGTCAGGCCCGCGTAGGAGTTCTGCTCCTGAATGACGGTCGGCACGCCCATACCCTGCGCCGCCCAGAGCACAGGAGCCGAGGCATAACCGCCAAAACCGACAACCACATCGGCCGCAAAGTCGCGTATCACCCGACGCGCACGACTAACGCTGCTCACCACCTTGAAGGGCACGAGCAGGTTGCGCCAATCCAGACGGCGCTGCAGGCCCGCAATGGGCAGGCCCACGATATTGTAACCGAGTGCAGGAATCTTCTCCATCTCCATCTTGCCCTCGGCACCGACGAAGAGAATCTCTACTTCGTCCTTCCACTTGCGCTTCAGCGCCTCGGCAACCGCCACAGCGGGATAGATATGGCCTCCCGTTCCGCCACCCGAAAGTATTACTCGTTTCATAAATACTCTATGTTAATATTTTAGTCCGAAGGTTTGGGTGCTGTCGAAGCTCTTGCTTGCGGCCGTTGGCCGCATTTACAACTTCTGACCCACCCCCAACCCCCGCCTCGGGCAGGGGCTTTGGTCGTCGCTAAAGCGACTCCTTTCACCTCGCTAAAAAAACTTTTATTCAATTCCTAATTTCCGAAACCCAATCCTCAATCCTCAAAACCCAATTTTGAATTTTGAATTTTGAATTCTACATCTCTACCGTCCCCAACTCTCGCGGTCGAGCGAACGATAGGTTATCGCCTCCGAGATATGGCTCGGCTCAATCTCGGCTGCACCCGCCAGGTCGGCTATCGTGCGAGCCACCTTGATGATGCGGTCGTAGGCTCTGGCCGAGAGTTGCAGACGCTCCATAGCCGCATCGAGCAGTCGGCGCACCGGCTCGCTCAGGGGGCAGAAACGGCGCAACATCGACGACGACATCATCGTATTGGTATATATTCCCGTACCGCGAAATCGCTCGGCCTGAATAGCACGCGCCCGCATAACGCGCTCGCGCACAACAGCACTTCGTTCGCCCTCCTCCTTCGAGGATAGCTCCTCGCGTGATACAGGGACAATCTCGACGTGCAGGTCGATACGATCCATCAGCGGCCCCGAGATACGCCCCACATAACGGTGAACAGCCGCTGCCGAGCAACTGCACTCCTTCGTGGGGTGGTTGTAGTAGCCGCAGGGGCAGGGGTTCATCGATGCCACGAGCGTAAAGTTCGAGGGGTAATCGACCGTATAACGCACACGCGAGATGGTGATATGCTTATCCTCCAGAGGCTGTCGCAACACCTCCAGCACCGAGTGGCCAAACTCCGGCATCTCATCCAAAAACAGCACTCCATTGTGTGCCAGCGATACCTCGCCCGGCTGGGGCGAATTACCGCCACCAATCAAAGCCATAGGCGATGCCATATGGTGGGGTGCACGGAACGGACGCTGACTCATAAGGCCTACCGCCGTGCCGAGCTTACCAGCCACGGAGTGGATCTTCGTGGTCTCCAGAGCCTCATCGAGACTCATCGGCGGCAGAATCGAGGGCATTCGGCGTGCCAGCATAGTCTTTCCCGAACCCGGCGGGCCTATCATTATAACGTTGTGTCCGCCTGCGGCAGCGATCTCCAATGCTCGCTTGGCGTGCTGCTGGCCCTTCACATCGGCGAAGTCGTCGGCATAGGGGGCTTCGACAAGCGTCGATTGCAACTCGCCCCTCACAGGCTCGAGCTCCACCTCACCCGAGAGCGAAGCGGCAACCTCGCGCAGTGACTCCACGGCCAGCACGTCGATACCATCGACAACGGCAGCCTCGTCGGCATTCTCGCGCGGGACATATATCTTACGAAAACCCTGCGCCTTGGCCTCGGCCACGATGGGCAGAACACCTCTAACGCCACGCACCGAGCCATCCAACGAGAGCTCGCCCACGAAGTAGCTATCGGCCAGCGGTGCCGCCACCACCTGGTCCGTAGCGGCAAGGATAGCCACCGCGATAGGCAGATCGAAGCCCGATCCCTCCTTGCGCAGATCGGCCGGAGCAAGGTTTACCACACATTTACGCGCCGTCATACGGAAGCCCGAATTCTCGAAGGCCGAACGTATACGCTGCTCGCTCTCGCGCACGGCATTGTCGGGCAGTCCCACCAGAAAGAGCCCCAGACCGCCACCCGTGATGCTCACCTCGACGGTGACGGTAGTGGCGGCAATGCCATTAACCGCGCCTGTAAATGTGCGTATAACCATAATTAAAGTGCTTATCTTTTTAGTTTAGGAGGGTGTTGCTTTTCGCGCTTTGGTCGGCCAACCTTGCGGCCGCTGGCCGCATCAACAGTTTCTGACCCACCCCCAACCCCCGCCTCAGGCAGGGGCTTTGGTCGCCGCTTTAGGCGGCTTCGATCATCGTGCTAAAAAAACGTTATCCTAATTCTTAATTTTGAATTTAGAACGGAACCTCGTCCGTTATCGGTCGCTGGCGGTCGATGTTCGTAGGGCCTTGATCGAGCCCGAACTCGCCACCCATCGACGAGCCTAAACCGCCCATAGCGCTGCCGCCATCACCCGGAGGTAAAGGATTTTTCCACGGGGCCAAATCGTTTGTCATACTGCCACTGCTGGCAATCTCCTTATATCCGCCACCCATCGGGTCGGCTGCCGTAGAGTATTCGTCGGCATCCATATCGGCAAAGCGAGCCTGATCCTTAAGGAATCGCAGTGGCACGTCGCACACCGCACCGTTACGGTGCTTGGCGATGATGATCTCGGCCATACCCGCCGTCGGCATTCCGTTCTCATCCTGATTGATACCGTAATATTCGGGACGGTGGATGAATGCTACAATATC
>JAFOEH010000284.1 GCA_017380275.1 Alistipes sp. | reverse complement strand
CGTTCACGATACGCTTCACCTCGAGACCTGCAATCTGACCAGCCTCCTTGGTAGCCTGACGCTGTGAGTCAGAGAAGTATGCGGGAACAGTTACAACTGCCTCGGTAACCTCCTGACCGAGGTAATCCTCTGCTGTCTTCTTCATCTTCTGAAGGATGATAGCCGAAATCTCCTGGGGAGTGTACTGACGGCCGTCGATATCTACGCGAGGCGTGTTGTTGTCGCCACACACGATGCTATAAGGGGCACGCGTAATGTCGTTACCAACCTTATCGTACTTCTCACCCATAAAGCGCTTGATCGAGAATACCGTGCGCTTGGGGTTGGTGATAGCCTGACGCTTAGCGGGGTCACCCACCTTACGCTCGCCGCCGTCTGTAAAGGCTACGATTGAAGGTGTGGTGCGATGGCCCTCGGCGTTAGGAATAACCACGGGCTCGTTACCCTCCATTACAGATACACAAGAGTTTGTAGTACCCAAATCAATACCAATAATCTTTCCCATAATCTTTAGTTTTTTATTTGTTATTATCTATTATTTTCTTTTTTGCTTGCCGGGCCAAACATTTGGCTGCGGCTCATCCGCGTGTCAACCCCTGGCCGACGCTACATTTATTAACAAACGCTATACCAAACAAAAAATATGACGAAAATACCCGATTATGGCGTAAAAGAGTGCCAAAGCGCCCCCAGCTCTGCCAAAAAGTCTGCCAAATGGCAGATTACATAGTGTGCCAAACGCCCCATCTGTCACTTATTTCGACCTCATACAAAAAAAAAGTTGCTTGGCATATGCCAAACAACCTTTACCAATTTATATTATAATAATTATTTATTAGCTCCCTTCAGCGTGATCAGGATAACGCCATTAGCTCCTCTGATTCCATACATCGATCCATCACGGTCGAGCGATACCGACTCCACCTCGTTGATACTCACCATCGAGAGTGACGAGGTCTCCATACCATCAACCAGAATCAACGGACGCGTCGATGCATTAAGCGAAGTCGATCCTCTGAGCGAGAGCTCGCCATTGACAAGCTGCAACGCGGGCATCACACCCAACAACGCCTCCTGCAGATCCATCTGACCGAGGCTACGCAACTCATCGCCCGTAATCACATCCGAGCGCTGCGTGAGCTCACGGCGCTTAACATATCCATAACCCGTATCGATCAGCTCCTGCGACTCCTCCACGCCCGACACTGCGCCAGCTACCAGAATCACTCGCATACTACGACGCCCATTTACCGGAATCTCAAACTCAATCTTCTTATACGAAAACTGCAACACGGCATCACCCGGCACGTTGGTCAGACCAAATCGTCCCTGATTGTCCGATAGTGTGTGTGCTCGAGCACCCTTGACCTTCACCTTGAATCGCGAAACGCCCTTGCCCGCCTCATTAATAATAAGTCCGTTGAATGGCACATCGCCCTCCTTCTGTGCGAAGGCCGCAACGCCAGCCAACATCATCACTACAAGCAATAATAACTTCTTCATCTTCTCATACAATCTCGCACCGAGCCGCAGCCCGATGCAGGGTTAAACATTCTCCTCTAAATTACCTCTCCGTCGGCGACACATTGCTACGCAACGTATCCTACAACGATCTTAGCTTCACATCAATTGCGCCTGCAAACCCTCGCAAACCGAATACGCTGGCACCATCCTTATACACCGTAACCGACTCCACCTCGTGAATATTGACGTGCGAGAAATCAAGCACTTGCGATCCATCGACCAGCAACAGCGTCTTGGGCTCGGCATTCACCGAGTAGAACCCGCGCAGCTGCAACTCGCCATTCACCTTCACAAGTCCCGACACGCGACTCAGGAGCGCCTTCTCAAAATCGGTCTGATTGCTACGACGCAACTCCTCGCCCGTAATCACGCCCGAGCCTAAGCTCTGCTCACGTTTTCTAATGTAGTTAAAGCCAGCATCAGTCAAAGCCTGCGACTCCTGTGCCTCTACCACCACACCATTCTCAATCACAATATGCAGGCTACTGCGGCCCACAACGGGAACTTTCAAATCCTTGATTCCCTTTCCTGCGAGATTCAGCACCACATCATCGCCGAGGTTCGTCAATCCAAAACGCCCCTGCTTGTCGGTCGATGTGCGCTTCGTGCTACCCGCAATTGTGATCTTCACCTTTGCTATACCCTTACCCGAGCCATCAACGATAAGTCCGTTGAAAGGGGTATCCACCAGCTGTTGCGCCGTGGCGCTCACCGCCGAGAAGAGCATCAGCAACAGAATGTTAATCAACCTTCTCATCACAAAAAATCGCGTTTAGAAACAAAAATGCATCGGAATCCGACTCTTGAGCCGACTCCGATGCAATTTTTCACTAAACAATAATAATTAAAGTTTTCTTTACTTATTCTCGTTCAGAATGCGCATTGCGGCATCGAGAATAGCCGTATCATCCAGAGTAACAACGCCACCATCGGGGCCCTGCTCAATATGAATACCTGCACAAGCGGGAGCATCGAGGTGCTTACCACCGAAGTAGTTGCGTACTGTATCTACATCAATTCCGAGCTCATCAGCGATACGCTGTGAGCTACCGCTGGGCAATTTGTCCTTAATACGACGAAGTTCGTTAAAAGTGATAATCATAACGTTCTATTTTTAGGTTTATGTAATTATTGTCCGCTCAAGGAAGCCATCTCGCTGACTTCACATTATAAAATTACAACTATTTTTTGTTTCTGCAAAATTTCTATTAAAAAAACTTAAAAAAAAAGAGGATTATCCCGCAAGATAATCCTCCTATTGCATTTTTATTCACTCTTCGAGTTAGTTTCTCCTACAGCCATTACCTTAGCCTACTTGGTATCCTCCTCGACATACACCTGCCACAACAAAGGCATATATGGCAACACCTCGGTGGTCACCTTTGTCGTCGTGGTGGTCGTAGATTCATCCTCGTAGCCATACATATTGTTATAGTAGTTATTGTAGTAATAGCTATCGTAGTAGTTGGGATACATACCACCGTACATACCTCCATACATTCCGCCATACATACCACCGTACATACCGCCCATACCCATACCACCAAGGCCCATTCCGCCCATTCCGTAGTAGCCGTTGTAGTAATTATTGTAGTAGCTGTTTCCGTAGTAGCTGTTGTAGTAGTTATAGTAGTTGTAGTAATTGCTGTAATCCGTGCTCGACGACGTGCTCGACGTACCTGCCACACCCGTTGCACCGTATGCGTTCGACGACACGGTTAGGATGGCATTCCACGCTCCGAGCTTCAGGAACGGCACAGCATACTTCCACGCATCAACATACGAGTTCGACTCCTCACCAGCCTCGCCCGTCACGAAGTTGAGTGCATCCTTGCTCACATCGAGCAAAGCATCATAGTTGCTGCTGTAAACAATCTCTTTGACCTCCTCGATGTTGGTATCAACCACAAATCCATCAAGAAGACGCGTAACATACCATATCTTGGCAGTCTCCGTCGAGTCAATCGCCTGCGCATCCGCAGGGTGCAAACCCTCACCAAAACGCTTAATCAACGCATCATCGATCTCCTTATTGAGCTGGTCGAGACCCTTCGATCCGTAAATCTTACCCTTACTATAATTCGTCTGGCCGGCGTAGATTAGTGTATCCTCGCGCAAACAATCGAACTCGAGCTGCTTTTTGGGCGAATATAGGTAATTGATATACAATCCCGCAATAGAATCTACGGGCATATACCACTTCTCATCATACACCTTCTCGGCCTCCGCATCACCCTCTGTGCGCATATACCAGCGACGACGCTGCGTATTGGCGTCATTCTCCTCCTTGGTTTCGGGCAGCGGAGCCAAACCGCCATTCGCCTCGGCAAATGCCTGAACCCAGCGATCCTCGTAAGCCACAGGATTTCCAACGTGACCATATACATTGATCTCGGCAATCATCGGGCGTTTAGCATCGAGCTTATACTGACCTTCATATCCGCCATCACCCTTCATTCCGCTACTCTTGGTTCCGATCGACGATGGCATATAGATACGCATCTTGGTTCCATATCGTGCCGAATAAGTCTGGCCATTTACCCACAACTTATTTCTGAGCGACATATAGATACCCTCGGGCAACGACGAACGATGCTCCTCGCCGCAGAAGAGGAAGTAGGGCACATAGTGCGTATAGTCGGTATACGAACTCTGCATACGCGCCATATCCGAGTTTCGCGTCATCACGATATTACCCGCCAGGTCGCGACACGTCACGTCAAACCATATCCAGTTATTGCCGGTTCTTACTGCGGCACTATCGGCCACACCCTCATCCAACAACTCGACAT
>JAFOEH010000036.1 GCA_017380275.1 Alistipes sp. | reverse complement strand
GGTGCCGACGATGCCACACACGATGCCCGCGAAGATTGCGGCCAGGAAGGCGTTCATCAGGTATTGATACTCGAATATGTCGGTAAAAAGCTCCATTGCACTCTTAAAACGCGCACAAATTTACTTTAATTATCGGATTGTGTCAAAACTTTTTTCCGATTACGACAAGTTTTTATAACTTCGCACGATAAAATTGATCAAAAACACCACTATGAAACGTCGTGTAAGTTTCCATACGTTGGGCTGCAAGCTTAATTTTTCGGAGAGCTCAACCCTTGCTCGCCTCTTTGAGGAGGGCGGTTTTGAGCGCGTCGGAGTGAATGATGCGGCCGATATTTGCGTGATAAACAGTTGTTCGGTGACCGAGCACGCCGACAAGAAATGTCGTAATATTATTCGCAAATTGCACCGCCGAAATCCTGAGGCGATAATAGCCGTCACGGGATGTTATGCACAGCTTAAACCGCAGGAGATTGCCGAGATCGAGGGCGTGGATATAGTATTGGGAAACAACGATAAAGCAGATTTATATAAACGAGTGGTTGAACTGTCAAGGCGTGGCGCTGCGGAGGTCTATAGCTGCCATTGTGACGAGATTACGCGCTTCTTTGCGGCCTTCTCGTCGGGCGATCGTACGCGCTCGTTTTTGAAGGTGCAGGATGGTTGCGACTATAAGTGTGCATACTGCACGATTCACTACGCTCGCGGATCGAGCCGAAACATTCCGATTGCCGACATCGTCGAACAGGCTCGTCAGGTGGCCGCATCAGGGCTGAAGGAGATTGTAATCACGGGCGTGAATACGGGCGATTTCGGTCGTACGACGGGTGAGAAGATGATCGATCTGCTGCGTGCGTTGAACGATGTTGAGGGTATCGAGCGATACCGCATTTCGTCGATCGAGCCGAACTTGATAACTGATGAAATAATAGAGTTTTGCGCCGCCTCACCTAAATTTCAACATCATTTCCATATTCCGCTCCAGAGTGGCTCGGATCACATCCTCGGATTGATGCGCCGCCGATACACATCGGCCAAGTTTGCCGACCGTATCGAGAAGATTCGTTCGCTGATGCCCGACGCATTTATCGGCATCGACGTGATCACGGGTTTTCCAGGCGAAACGGAGGAGGATTTTCAGCAGACGTACGACCTACTGGCGCGTCTGCGTCCCGCATTTTTGCATATTTTCCCATTCTCGGAGCGTCCGGGTACGCCTGCTGTCGATATGCCCAACAAGGTGCCTTCGTATATCTCGACGCAACGCGTTGCGCGACTGGAGGAGTTGTGCCGAGAGTTACACTATGAGTTCTGCGCTCAAGGTGTTGGGACGGAGGATGATGTGCTGTTTGAGAGCACCGTTCGCGGAGGAATGATGTTTGGCTATACGGGTAACTATCGTCGTGTGAAAGCACCCTATCGCAAGGAGATGATAAATCAGATATGCCGAGTGCGATTGGGCGAAATTGACGAGAATTGTGATCTCAAAGCTCAATTTTTATAGTAATCAGAGGTATTTCATTAGGAAAAAGTCGTCCGGATAAAATAATTATTGCTATATTTGCGTGATTAGGCTTACTATATAGCAATGATTTTAATATGACCGGTATTCGCAAGAGAATCTCGATAGGTTTTTTGAGCATCGTAGTGCTCCTCTTTTTCTCGGGTTTGGTGTCGCTGTTCGAGCTCAACCATATGAGTGTTGATATTGACGCCATCCTGAGCAGTAACCGCAAAGGTATTGAACTGACGGAAGGTATGCTCGACGCAATTCGTTCGCACGATCGCGCCGTGATTCGTTATGCCGTGTTGCACGATGTGGCTTATGCCGATTCGTGCCGAGTGCGTTATCTGAGTTTTGCCGATAAAATCGCGCAGGCCCGTGCCGAGACTTCTGTTTCGGCAGGTGGACTGTTTGACGAGCTTGGTGCATCGGCAATAAGGCTCGATAGTGTGGTTGAGCAGCTGCGTCGCAGCGGTTATGTGGAGCAGAATATTGCCAATGATTCGACCCGCACGGAGGAATTCAATGGTAGTCAGTGGTATGATAATGAGTATCTTCCGATCTATAATGCAGCCAGCAACCAGATCCTGGATGTGCTGACCTATGCGCAGAGCTCGCTATCGCCCCGTGCCGAGCGACTCAGTCGAAATGCTTATCGTGCCGTAACGCCCGTCTTTATTTCGCTTGTGGTGATGATCATCATTCTGCTGATGTTCTACTACTTCATAATGATTTATACCGTGAAGCCGATTGTCGAGATGAATCGTAGCCTGGGCGATTGGATGCGCTATAAACTACCCTTCTCGGTAAAATCGGAGTGTCGTGATGAGATGGCCGAGCTGAGGGATAAGATCGAGTCGGTAACCAATAATGTCAAGATGACAAAATAACGTAAACGGCTGAGTATGAGGTATAGCGTGGTCATAAGGTATATCGGTATGGTGCTGCTGGTTCTGGCGGCATTTATGCTCGTGTCTGCCGGTATCTCGTACGTTAGCAATGTCGATTCGGCCTATACCCCACTCATTATGTCGTCACTGCTGACCCTGCTGATGGGTTGCTTCCCGCTGATCTTCGTGCCGCGAACGGACCGTATCTCGCAGAAGGAGGCCTACTGCATCGTGGTGGGTGCGTGGGTCGTGGCCAGCGTTGTGGGTATGTTTCCCTACCTGATGTGGGGAGGAGAGTTTACCTTCGTGAATGCATGGTTTGAGAGTGTATCGGGATTTACCACTACGGGAGCTTCGATACTGAACGATATTGAGGCCCTGCCGCGCGGATTGCTCTTCTGGCGTATGGCGACGAGCTGGATCGGAGGTATCGGCGTTGTGATGTTTGCGCTTGTGATCCTGCCCGCGATAGGAAAGAGTAAGATGATGCTCTCAAATTTTGAGCTCTCGTCGTTGGCGAAGGATAATTTCAACCTCTACCGTACGCCTACCGTTGTGCGCATTGTGCTTTCGGTGTATGTAGGTTTGACGGCTGTTACTACCCTGCTGCTCAAGCTGTGCGGTATGACGTGGTTTGATTCGGTATGCCACGCAATGTCGGCGTGCGGAACTTGCGGATTCTCGACTAAAAACCTCAGTATTGGATGGTTTGACTCGTTTAGTGTGGAGCTGGTGTTGATGGTTGCTATGGTGGTGGCGGGTATTCATTTCGGATTGATATTCGCTACGCTGCGACGTCAGAGTAACAATATTTTCCGCTCGGAGATTACAAGAACGTATTTCACGGTGATTGGAGTGTCGGCCCTGATGATTGGTATAAGTCTTTGGATGGCAGATATATACCCCAATATCTTTGAGTCGTTGCGCGATTCGCTGTTTCACACCGTGTCGCTCATCACAACGACGGGATTTGCAACGACCGATTGTAACGAGTGGACCTCGTTTGCGATTATGATACTTATTTTCTGCTCGGTGGTCTGCGCCTGTGCGGGATCGACGTCCGGAGGTATGAAGATTGATCGTTTATTGCTGGCTCTCAAGATGTTGCGTAATAGGCTCAACTCGCAACAACACCCCAACGCGGTGATTCGCACTAAGGTGGATGGCGTGCCACAGGATAAGAATCTGCTCAATTCGGTGATGGTCTATATTGTTGCCTATATGTTGCTGATTCTGGCGGGTGCATTCGTCAATACGATGTTCGGATGCGACCTGCTGACGGGATTCTCGGCTGCGGTGTCGAGCGTGAGTAATGTAGGCCCGGGTTTTGGCGATGTGGGTGTGATGGATAACTACTCGTCGATGCCTGCGATTTTGAAATTTAACCAGACGGCGCTGATGCTACTCGGCCGTCTTGAGATATTTGGATTGATTCAACT
>JAFOEH010000283.1 GCA_017380275.1 Alistipes sp. | reverse complement strand
CACCAAAGACACTTGAAGCCCTGCGATTAATGCCACTTGATCGGCTCTTCGTTGAGACGGACGAGAGTGAGGTCGGTATTGAAAATGTGTATGAGCGTGTGGCTAAGGCGCGAGGTGTTGAGTTGGAAGAACTGAAATATAAGTTAGAAGAGAATTATAAAAAGATATTTGATATAAAATAATGAATAATAATTGGTTGGAGCGAACATCTCTACTTTTGGGTGAGGATAAGCTTTCGCGTCTTCGTTCGGCAAATGTGCTGGTCGTTGGGCTTGGTGGCGTGGGTGCTTATGCTGCCGAGATGATTGCGCGTGCGGGTGTCGGGCGTATGACTATCGCCGATGCCGATGTGGTTTCGCCGACGAATATCAATCGCCAGCTCATAGCCCTCCACTCGACCATTGGGCGCGAGAAATCGGAACTTATGGCCGAGCGCCTGCGTGATATAAATCCCGATCTCGAACTCACCGTCGTAAACCGTTTTATAAAGGATGACGAGACTGATGCTCTGCTTGACTCCGCGAAGTTCGATTATGTGGTCGATGCGATTGATACCCTATCGCCCAAACTTGCACTAATCAAGGGTGCACTCGATCGCGGTATTCCGCTTGTGAGTTCGATGGGCGCAGGGGCAAAGACTGATCCCACGAGGATGGAGATTTGCGATATTGCGCGCACACACCACTGCCCTCTGGCGCATATGCTTCGCAAACGACTGCATAAAATCGGAATCCGTACGGGTTTTCGTGCGATCTTTTCGGCTGAGCCTGTGCGTGAGGGAGCGATGATTCTTTGTGAAGAGCAAAATAAAAAGTCAAATACGGGTACTATATCCTATATTCCTGCGCTCTTCGGTATTGGCTGTGCTTCGGTTGTGGTGAGGGGATTGATTGGTGAGTTGGATGTATAAATAATTGAAGAATATGAAGATAGTATTTTTGGACGAGTACTCTGTCTGCGGTCGTAATCTCGACGGTATTCGTCAGTATGGCGAATATGTTGGTTATGATATGACTCTACCTGAGCAGGTCGTTGAAAGATCAAAAGATGCAGAGGTGGTGATCTCTAACAAGGTCGTTTTGGATGCCGACATCATTGCCCAACTACCCCACCTGCGCCTTATCTGCGTGGCCGCAACGGGTATGAATAACGTAGATTTGAATGCGGCTGCCGAGCGAGGAATATTGGTGAAGAATGCTATCGGCTACTCGACCTACGCTGTCGCCGAGACTACGCTATGTTCGGCGTTGGCACTGCTGCGTGAGGTGGCTTATTACGACGAGTATTTCAAGTCGGGCCGCTATGCCTCATCACCCCGAATCTTCAACTTTGACCGCCCTACGGCGCAACTTCGCGGCAAGCGCTGGGGTGTGATTGGTATGGGTAACATTGGCCGCGAGGTGGCACGTTTGGTCGAGGCTTTTGGTTGTGAGGTCAGCTACTACTCTACTTCTGGCGTTGCTCGAGATGAAGCATATAATAGCGTTAGTCTCAGCGAATTATTGCGCGAGTCGGATGTGGTGTCAATCCATTGCCCGCTTAATGATCGTACCCGCTCATT
>JAFOEH010000282.1 GCA_017380275.1 Alistipes sp. | reverse complement strand
GTATGTCTTGTGCGCCATCCACTCGCCAAAACGAGCAACCATAAAGCGCTCAGCGATAGCAGCACCTACGGCCATAGCGTGTCCCTGACCCAGAGGGCCTGAGGTGTTCTCAACACCGTGCATAATATCTACCTCGGGATGGCCAGGGGTACGGCTACCCCACTGACGGAAGTTCTTCAGATCGTCCATCGTGTAGAAACCCGAGAGCATCAGCACCGAATAGAGCATCGGCGACATATGGCCCGGATCGAGGAAGAAACGGTCGCGGAAGGGATAGGCGGGGTTCTCGGGATCGAATCGCATAAATTCGGTATAGAGAACATTGATAAAATCGGCACCGCCCATAGCGCCTCCGGGATGACCCGACTTAGCTTTTTCTACCATAGCAGCAGCCAAAATACGGATATTATCGGCTGCTTTATTGAGTTTTGAGTTAGCAAACATATTTTTTTAGATTCGTTTTTCCTTCTTCACAAAGATAATATAATTATCTCAACTTACTTGTTTAAGCTCCAAAAAATTTGCACCATCCAACTTCTTTTTCGCATAATCAAGCGTTACGGTGAACTGAGTAAGCCCCGAAGAGGGGATCTCGTACATCGCATCGGTCATAATAGCCTCGCAAATCGAGCGCAAGCCACGCGCTCCGAGCTTATACTCGTCAGCCTTGGCAACGATATAGTCCAGCACCTCGTCCTCGAACTTTAGCTCAACGCCATCCATCGCAATCAGACGCTCATACTGCTTGATGATGGCATTCTTAGGCTCGGTCAAAATCGAGCGCAGAGCCTCGCGCGAGAGTGGCTGCATATAGGTCAAAACGGGCAGACGACCCACCAGCTCGGGGATAAGACCGAACGAGCGCAAGTCATGCGGCATAATGTACTTCATCAGGTTGTCGCGGTCGATCGACGATGCGCTCTGCACACCGTAGCCGATGGCGCGGGTGTTGAGTCGCTGGGCAATCTTCTTCTCGATGCCATCGAACGCTCCGCCACAGATGAAGAGGATATCTTTCGTATTGACCTGAATGAACTTCTGGTCGGGGTGCTTACGACCACCCTGCGGTGGTACGTTCACGGTCGTACCCTCCAGAATCTTCAGCAGAGCCTGCTGCACACCCTCACCCGACACGTCGCGTGTGATGCTCGGGTTGTCGCTCTTGCGGGCAATCTTATCAACCTCGTCGATGAAGACAATGCCGCGCTCGGCTGCATCGACATCGTAGTCGGCAACCTGCAGAAGGCGCGAGAGGATACTCTCAACATCCTCGCCAACATATCCCGCCTCGGTCAAGACCGTTGCATCGACAATGGTGAAGGGGACATTCAGAACGCGCGCAATGGTGCGGGCCATCAGGGTCTTTCCTGTACCTGTCGGGCCGACCAAAACGATGTTCGACTTATCGATCTCCACATCACCAACAGGGCCCTTCGCGCGGCTCATAATGCGCTTGTAGTGGTTATATACCGCCACCGACATATATCGCTTGGCATCGTGCTGACCGATAACATACTCATCCAGAACAGCTTTGATCTGGTCGGGCTTCAACAGCTCCTCCATCTTGAACTTAGCCCCCTTCTTCTTGCGGGCCGACTCGACAAGCTCGCTCTCGACAAGCATCTGGTAACCGCGCTCAACGCAGTTGTTGCATATATTTACTCCGCCCGTGCCCTGAAACATCAGTGCAACGTCGCTACGCTTGGCCCCACAGAACGAGCAGCAATCCTCGCCTGTGTGAGCCCCGCCTTTATATTTCTGTGCCATAATTCTTTTATTTGATTCGCTTACCCAGCACCTCGTCAATCAAGCCATACTCCTTGGCCTCGGCGGCGCTCATCCAATAGTC
>JAFOEH010000281.1 GCA_017380275.1 Alistipes sp. | reverse complement strand
GCTCTACTCGGATTTGGCGAAGATCTACGAGAAGGCTGTGCAGCTGCCTAACGGTGGTTCGATCACGATTATCGCCGTTACGACGCTGTCGGGTGGTGATATTACCCACGCTATTCCCGATAACACGGGTTACATCACCGAGGGTCAGCTCTTCTTGCGTAACGACTCGGATACGGGTAAGGTTATCGTCGATCCCGTCCGTTCGCGGTCGCGTCTGAAGCAGCTCGGCAGTGGTAAGAAGACTCGCGAGGATCATCCTCAGGTGATGAATGCCTGCGTGCGTCTGTATGCCGATGCAGCCAATGCGAAGACCAAGCTCGAGAATGGTTTCGATTTGTCGGATTACGACGAGCGCGCACTGAAGTTTGCTCACGACTACTCGGAGAAGCTGCTGGCTATCGACGTAAATATCGAGATCGAGCAGATGCTCGACACGGCGTGGTCGCTCTTCGGCAAGTACTTCTCGCAGGAGGAGGAAGCTATCAAGGCCGAGCTTATCGCCAAGTACTGGAAAGCATAAGTGTGCCAAGTAGAAAAATAAACGTCTATGGCAATTAAATTTCAATATAATAAAACTTCGCTGGGCGAACTCGGTAAGCAGCTCAAGATGCGACGCGCGGCGCTCCCTACCATCAAGAGTAAGGAGTCGGCTCTGCGTTCCGAGGTTAAGAAGGCGAAGGATACCGCACGCGACTACCAGAGTCGTATGGAGGCACTAAGTGCCGAGTACGACTATATGGCTGCGCTGTGGGGCGAGTTCGATCCTACGCTTGTCAGGATTGCGGACGTAGTCCTCAAGGAGCAGAAGATCGCAGGCGTGAGAACCCCGCTGCTCGAGGATATATGCTTCGAGGAGAAGGAGTACGACCTGTTCTCGTCGCCGGTGTGGTATGCCGACGGAGTCGATCTGCTCAAACGATTGGCACGTCTGGGCGTCGAGTGTGAGGTTTACAACCGCAAGATGGAGCTGCTGGACTACGCGCGTCGTAAGACCACGCAGAAGGTGAACCTCTACGAGAAGGTCCAGATCCCCGGTTACGAGGAGGCCATCCGTAAGATCAAACGATTTATGGAGGATGAGGAGAATCTCTCGAAGTCGGCACAGAAGATTGTTAAAACTCGTCAACAGCAGGCTGCGGAGGGGTCTAAGTTATGATAGTAAGAATGTCACGTTACGACTTTGTGTTGCTGGCAACGCAGAGTGATGATTTTATCGCCCGTCTTCGTGAGTTGGGCTTGGTGGACATTACCACTACAGGCTGGGAGCCTTCGGAGCAGGATCGTCAGTTGCTAACGCAGATTGACCACTATCGCAAGGCTGTTGAATCTCTTCAGGCCTTCTCTTCTTCGGAGGAGTATGTCGCCGCTGCACAGAGCTACGCGTCGGGCAGCGAGGCGTATGAGGCCTATATGGATCTGCGTCAGCAGAAGAGTGCATTGCAGGGCGAGATAGCTCGTCTGGAGAAACTCGCCGAGGAGCTCAAACCTTGGGGTGAGTTCGATGGCAGTGCCCGTGAGCGCCTTGCCGAGCAGGGTGTTGTGCTTCGCTACTATGTGGCACAGGCTTCCGCTTTCGATGCTCACGTGGCGGAGTGGGGTGCCGATCTTACCGTTGTGGAGATTGGCCGCGACTCGTCGTCTGTATATTTTGTTGTTGTAACTACTCCTGGGGCTGAGGTGGCAATCGATGCGCAGGAGGTTAAGGCTCCTACGATGGATAGCCGCGCGGCATTGGCTGAGGCCGATAAGTGTCGCGAGGAGTTGAAGGCGCTTAATGTGAAGCTCTCGATTTGTGCCGCAAGCGTGGATGCTATCGAGCAGGAGCTGGAGTCGCTTACACAACAGTTGCAGAATGTGAAGATTCACGGAACAGCTTCAGAGGCTGCCGACGGAGCGTTGGTAGTTCTGGAGGGCTGGGCCGAGGAGGATAAGTCGCAGCAGGTGGATAAACTTCTGGATGAGTATTCGGGCGTGATCTACCTAAAGCGCAATCCCACCCCCGAGGATGACACCCCCGTAAAACTCAAGAACAATCGCTTTGCGCGTCTGTTCGAGCTCATCGGTGCGATGTACGCCCTGCCCAAGTATGGTACGATGGATCTCACGCCATTCTTCGCTCCGTTCTATATGCTCTTCTTCGCGATTTGCTTGAACGATGCAGGTTATGGTGCAATCCTGTTGCTGGCAGGTATTGTGCTTCTTAATAAGGGTGGTGCTGCCCTCAAGCAGGCTTCGTGGCTCACGATTTTCTGCGGTGGTGCGACAACGCTGTTTGGTCTCTACACGGGTTCTCTCTTCGGAATGAGCATTCCCGATATGTTGGGCTATGAGAGTATTGCTCAGTCGCCGTTCCTCGACTTCCAGAATCAGTTCTTCTCGTTGGCGCTGGCGCTGGGTGTTGTGCAGATTTTGTTCGGTATGCTGCTCAATATCTGCCTGCAGACCAAGCTCTTCGGTTTCACTTCGACGTTCGGATTGCTGGGATGGTTTATCATCCTCGTCTCGGGCTGTGTGGCCGTTGGCTTGCCGATGCTCAATGAGAATCTTGCGATCTCGTGGTTCAGTGCCTCCTCGCCGGCATTCTATGTTGCGATGGGCGTTGGCGCGGTGCTGATGCTCTTGCTCAACAACATCAAACGCAACCCGATCATAAACTTCGGTTCGGGATTGTGGGACGCCTATAATAATATTACGGGTCTGCTCAGCGACGTGCTCTCGTACATCCGATTGTTCGCAATCGGTCTGTCGGGTGGTGTATTGGCGCAGGTGTTCAACTCGTTGGCACTCGGTCTTACGGGACTTGATGCCGGTATCGAGTCGTTCGGCGTAGGTACTATTTTCCAGATTATTGGAGCTGCGGCAATCCTGTTGGTTGGTCACGGTATCAACCTC
>JAFOEH010000280.1 GCA_017380275.1 Alistipes sp. | reverse complement strand
GTTGCGAGGTAGTCGATGCACTCCTTGATGAAACCTACGACATCACGTCGATGCTCCGCGTGGGAAAAAATGCCATCGGCATCGAGCTCGGTCGTGGCTGGTATCATAGCGTTCTTGGCTGGGCTGCCGATAGCGGCCGCACGGTCTATAATATCAAGAAGCTGGGCGCTCTGGCGCAGGTTGTCGTAACCTATAAGGATGGCACACAGGAGATTATTACTACCGACTCCGAGTGGCGTTCAACAACGGGCCCCATCCTCCTCTCTACGATTTACGATGGCGAGACTGTCGATGCCCGCCTTGCAAAGAGTGGTTGGTCGCGACCCGAATTTGATTCATCGTCGTGGCCGAAAGTCGCGATTGCCGATTATCCCCTCTCGGATTTGGTGGCCATCGAGAGCGAGTCTGTCGTTATCCATCAGCGCATCAAGCCAGTCAAGGTTATCACCACTCCCGCGGGTGAGAAGGTGCTGGACTTCGGTCAGAATCTTGTTGGCCGCGAGGTTGTCACCTATAAGGGCAAACCGGGCCAGAAGATTGTAATCTCTCACGCCGAGGTGCTCGACGAGAAGGGTAACTTCTACACCGTCAATCTCCGCTCGGCCAAGGCGCAGAGTACCTACATCTGCAGCGGCGAGGAGGATCGCTTCGAGCCTAAATTCACCTTCTATGGTTTCCGTTACCTGAGGGTTGAGGGTATCGAAGGCGAGCTCAATCCCGATAATTTCGAGGCCGCCGTCATCTTCTCTAATATCGCCGAGAATGGAAATTTCTCCTCATCGAACGAACTCGTAAACCAGCTCCAGAGCAACATCCAGTGGGGCCTGACGGGCAATTTCCTCGATGTTCCCACCGACTGTCCCCAGCGCGATGAGCGCCTCGGCTGGACGGGTGATGCGCAGGTCTTCTTCCGCACCGCTACTTTCAACCGCGACGTGCAGAACTTCTTCCGCAAGTGGCTCAAGGATCTGGCTCTTGACCAGCATAAGGATGGTCGCGTGAGCGATATTGTCCCTAACCTCCCTGGCCTTGTCGGCTATGGTCGCGTGGGCTGGGCCGATGCCGCAACGATTATTCCGTGGCAGCACTATATGGCCTATGGCGACAAGTCAATCCTGGAGGAGCAGTATGCAAGTATGAAGGCGTGGGTTGACCACGTCATTACAGAGAGCAACGACTACCTCTGGAATAGCGGCTGGCACTATGGCGATTGGCTCTTCTATAGCGTCAATAACGACAATGCCGGCAACTCTGCCGTCACCTATACCCCGCTTGTCCAGCAGTGCTTCTTCGCCAACTCGGCCTCGATTATGGCCCGCACAGACGAGATTCTCGGCCGCACAGACGATGCCCGCTACTATGCCGATGTCGCAGCTAAGGCGCGCGAGGTCTTCTGCGAGAACTATCTCACCCCTGCGGGTATGCTGGTCTCTTCAACCCAGACGGCCTACGTCCTGGCCCTTAACTTCGATATGCTGCCTGAGAATATGCGTGCCAAAGCTGCCGCTCACCTCGCCGCCAATGTCGAGAAGTATGGTCACATCACCACTGGCTTCCTCGGCACACCCTACATCTGCCACGTTCTGACCGAGTTCGGCTATAACGATCTGGCTTATAAACTCCTGCTGCGCGATCAGTACCCCGGATGGCTCTATCCCGTCACGATGGGTGCAACCACTATCTGGGAGCGCTGGAACTCTATGATGCCCGACCGCACCATCCCCGATAATGGAATGAACTCCTTCAACCACTACTCTTACGGCGCTATCGGCGATTGGCTCTACCGCGATGCTGTCGGTCTGCACGAGGGCTCTGCCGGTTTCAAGACCATCATCGTTAAGCCCCACCCGGGAGCCGACTTTACGCATATGAAGGCATCGCAACTCACCCCCTACGGTCGTGCCGAGGCCGAGTGGCAGAAGCGCGACGGTGAGTTCTCGCTGCGTGTTGTAATCCCCGCCAACACCACCGCTGAGATCTACGTTCCCTCCGCATCGGCCGATAGCGTAACGCTCGACGGCAAAACCATAAACGCTTCACCCGATGCGAGAGTTGTCGGCCACGCCGACGGTTACACGCGAATTGCCATCGGCTCAGGAAACTATCTTTTTGAAACAAAGTAAAATAAGCGAGGCTGTCCCACTCGGACAGCCTCGCTTTAATCCCCCTCTTCTAGGGAAAAAATCTCCTCCACCGGCCGCTCAAACACCCGTGCAATCTTCATTGCCACGATGGTCGAAGGTACAAATTTCCCACTCTCGATGGCGTTTATCGTCTGGCGACTTACACCCGTTTGGTCGGCGAGTTGCTGCTGCGTCATCCGCCTCTCGGCTCGCGCCACTCTTATCTTGTTCTCCATCCTGTCGGTCTTTAGATTGTGAACTCCCTCTTGCGCAACTTCTTTAGTTTATGCTCAAAACGTGCGTAATATAGTGCCCACGCAATAAAGGGCGTTATCAGCTCCTCGTCGTGCATAATGTACCTAATCTCATCGCTGACAATCGCTGACACGATGTTATACGCCGCATAAAGAATCAGCAGAGTGTATCCCACCTCCTTGAGCGCCTCGCCGCGCAGGTGAGCCGTCATCTCGTCCTCGTTCTTCTCGCGCGAGATCGTAACGAGCACAATGGCAATGTGTAGCACCACATACACAGCACGCATCACCCAAGATGTGCGAATCAACGCATCGGCATCAAAAATAATGTAAGCCATAATGGCCAGCAATACAGCCACGAGCAACGCCTGCCCGAGTAGCTTGCAATAGTGTGGTAAAAGAAATTGTTTCATAGTCGGTAGTTTTATTGGTTATTAGTCATTTGTGTTGTATCACACTACAAATGTAAAGCAAACTTTACAAAAAGACAAGTAAATCCGATATTTTTTCGATTTCTACCCTCTATAAGCCTCTCACCACTCATACCTTTCTCTGGAGGCCTTCACAAATTCAGATAAACTATTTAATCTCAATATTTTTGGCATATTCCAAAAAAAATATGTAATTTTG
>JAFOEH010000279.1 GCA_017380275.1 Alistipes sp. | reverse complement strand
GATCCGGGTGATTCACGCTTCTTCGAGGATCAGATCGTCGATAAGTGGGAGTTTATGGATGTGAACGACGAGCTCTACGACAAGGTTGTTGTCGAGGATGCAGGCGACTCACAGAACGTACAGCCTGGCCAGATCATCTCGCTGCGTAAGCTGCGCGACGAGAACTCTTCGCTCAAGCGTCGTGATATGAAGCTTGTTAAGGTTCGTGACATCGTTCCCGCTACCTCAAATCAGGTACTTCAGGGTATCACCCGTGCAGCGCTGCAGACTTCGAGCTTCATCTCGGCTGCATCGTTCCAGGAGACCACTAAGGTGCTGAACGAGGCTGCAATCCAGGGTAAGGTCGATCCGTTGGCTAACCTTAAGGAGAACGTAATCTGCGGTCACCTGATCCCCGGTGGTACAGGTCTTCGCGACTACGACAACCTGATTGTTGGCTTGAAGGCCGACGTCGAGGGCCTCGCACAGGCAGAGTAAATCGAAAACACTCTATAATGAAAAACCGCTATCCCGCGTGGGTGGCGGTTTTTTTTGTTGTGGTTGATGGAGGTGACTTCTTGTTAAACAAATAATATTTTTTACTACATTTGTATAAATCGATTTTATATGTGGCGTCTCTTTTTGAAAATAGTATTTGCTA
Source organism: Alistipes sp. (assembly GCA_017380275.1). Next base: position 10,049 of record JAFOEH010000279.1, on the reverse strand, counting down.
TATTGCTTGCGCTCGTTGTGTTTGTCGCTTTCATTGCCGTCAAAGCGTGGTGGAGTAATAGACAACCGCTCGTAGCAGAGGGGTATTATCAAGCAACCGTCAGTGGAGGTGAACTTGAGAGACGATATACTGAACGAGGCGAGTACGAAATATCGAAATTAGCATTCGACGTAGCGGATGATACTATGAGGAGTATCTATGTATGGATGCCGCAGAGTGTGGCACCCTCGCCGCGTCCGATAATCATTGTTGTAAATGGCAGTAATGCAATCGCTTCGCGTTGTGAGCCCTTCTTTGAACGTCTTGCATCGTGGGGATTTGTGGTAGTCGGCAATGACGATCCTATGGCAGGTCGTGGAGACTCCACCTCTCGAACATTAGATTTTCTGCTTGCTGCAGCCGACGATGACGAGCATCCACTCTATGGCCTGATTGATACATCTAAGATAGGCATTGCTGGCTATTCGCAGGGTGGCGCGGGTGCATTGCGTGCCGCTACTGAGTTTGCCAACAGCCACTGCTATACAACACTCTTCACCTGTAGTGCCGCCAGTCAACTCCTCTCACAGAATCTCGGTTGGGCCTACGATCCCGCAAAGGTACAAATCCCTTATTTTATGGTCGCTGGCACAGGTGTGAGCGATGCGGGCGATGGTAAGCCGGACGGCTGGGTAGGAGTAACCCCTCTTGCTTCGCTTGAGGAGAATTATGCAGTTGTGCCCGAAGGCGTTGAGCGCGTGATGGCTCGCCGCGTTAATGCCGAGCACGAGGATATGATGGCTTGTTCGGATGCCTACTTGACAGCTTGGATGTTGTATCGCTTGTATGGTGATGAGCAGGCTGCAAAGGCTTTTGTAGGCGATACTGCTGAGATCCGTCATAACGGGTTGTGGCAGGATGTAAAATCGAATATGTGGGAATAAAAACACCTGCCTAGCAAATTAATTGTAGTTTTACTACTGCGATTTTTGAATAATTACTTATCTTTGTAGTCGGTCTTTCCAAAAAGACCCTTTTGGCTCTATAGTTCAAGGGATAGAACAAAGGTTTCCTAAACCTTAGATTCGCGTTCGAGTCGCGGTGGAGCTACAAGTTTTGTTGATGCAATTATGAGAGTATTTCGAAGTGTAAAAGATCTCGGCCCGCTGGACGTAGCTTTAAGGGAGGCTATGGAGATCAAGGCCGATCGTTATAAGTATCAGCATCTTGGCCGCAATAAGACCGCGCTGCTGATTTTCTTTAATAATAGCCTGCGCACGCGCCTCTCGACGCAGAAGGCGGCGATGAATCTGGGTATGAATGTCATCGTGCTGGATGTCAATCAGGGTGCGTGGAAGCTGGAGACCGAGCGTGGCGTAGTGATGGATGGCGACAAAAGCGAGCATCTGCTGGAGGCCATTCCCGTTATGGCGAGCTACTGCGACATCATCGGTGTTCGTTCGTTTGCCCGCTTCGAGAGCCGCGAGGACGACTACCAGGAGAAGATTCTCGAGCAGTTTATCCAGTACTCGGGTAAGCCCGTATTCTTTATGGAGAGTGCGACGGTGCATCCCCTGCAGTCGTTTGCCGACCTTATCACCATCGAGGAGTATAAGGAGCGCCAGCGCCCGAAGGTTGTGCTGACGTGGGCCCCCCACCCGAAGGCTCTGCCGCAGGCCGTGCCCAACTCATTTGCCGAGTGGATGAATGCGGCGGATGTCGATTTCGTGGTTACCCACCCCGAGGGCTATGAGCTTGATCCGCAGTTCGTTGGCGACGCTCGTGTGGAGTACGACCAGATGAAGGCTTTCGAGGGTGCCGACTTTATCTACGCCAAGAACTGGAGCTGCCCGGGTGTTACGCGCCCCGAGGATTACGGCAAGGTGCTGTCGAAGGATATGAGCTGGACGGTGAGCGAAAGGCAGATGGCCGTGACGAACAACGCCCACTTTATGCACTGCCTGCCCGTACGTCGCAATATGATCGTTACGGACGATGTTATCGAGTCGCCCCGCTCGCTTGTCATCCCCGAGGCCGCCAATCGCGAGATCTCGGCAACGGTGGTGCTCAAACGAATGTTGGAAGCATTGAAATAGAAACAAAAAAACCTGCCCTGAAGGCAGGTTTTTTTATTTTATCAGCATCGGCTACTCGTCGTAGCTCGAATTATCCCAGCAGTGTGTACACAACTCCTCCTTCTTCAATCCGATGGCCTCCACCAGGTCGTCCAGACGCTGGAACTTGAGCGATGTGAGCTGCAAGTGGCGACACATCACATCGACCATCTCCTTGTGCTTAGCCGAGTCGGGGTTGGCGTACTCTAAGAATACTGAATCGGGAATGTTGTCGGTGCCCTCCATATCGCGGATGATACGACGTGCGTAGAGATCGTATGTGCTACGCGAGGTCGAGAAGTTCAGGAAGCGGCAGGGGAAGATCAGCGGCGGACAGGCGATACGCATATGTATCTCCTTTACGCCCTCGTCCAGCAGCTTCACCACGTTATCCTTGAGCTGCGTTCCGCGAACGATACTGTCGTCCATAAATACAATCTTCTGGTCGTGCGTGAGTTTGCTGTTGGGCAGCAACTTCATCTTTGCCACCAGGTCGCGCATCTTCTGGTTCTGCGGCATAAAACTACGGGGCCACGTCGGCGTGTACTTCACGAAGGGGCGCTTGTAGGGGATGCCCTTCTCGTTTGAGTAGCCGATGGCGTGACCTACGCCCGAATCGGGAATACCTGCCGCGAAGTCGGGATCGATGTCGCCATCGCGACGAGCCATCGCTGCACCGCAACGGTAGCGGCAATCCTCCACGTTGATACCCTCATACCAAGCCGAGGGGTAGCCGTAGTAAACCCACAGGAACGAACATACCTGCTTGCGGTTGCCCGGAGGTGTGATCTGTCGCACGCCGTCTGCCGTAATCTGTACAACCTCGCCCGGACCCAGGTCGCGTACATAGTCGAAGCCTAAGTTGTCGAACGACGAACTCTCGCTGGCGCAAACATAACCCTTGTCGTTCTTACCGATGGTGATGGGTGTGCGGCCAAACTTATCGCGAGCGGCGTAGATGGCGTGGTCGGTGAGAATCAGCATCGAGCACGAGCCTTTGATCTTGCGGTGAACAATGTCGATACCATCCTTGATTGACTTACCCAATCCGATCAGTATTGCAACCAGCTCCGTAGCGTTAATCTTCGACTCCGAGAGCTCGGCGAAGTGGTGACGCTCCTCCAGCAACTCCTGAGTCAGCTCCTCCAGATTGTCGATTCGGGCAACGGTTACAACGGCGTAACGGCCTACGTGAGAGGTGATTGTGATGGGCTGCGACTCGCTGTCCGAGATCACACCTACGCCCATATTCGAATCCTCGAAACGGGGTAGCTCGCTCTCAAATTTATTACGGAAATAACCATCTTCCAATGAGTGAATCGAACGCACGAACTTGCCATCCTTGACAAAAGCCATACCCGCACGTTTTGTTCCCAGGTGCGAGTGGTAGTCGGTGCCGTAGAACACCTCGTTGACGCATTCGTTGCGCGATACGCAACCGAAAAAGCCTGACATATAAAGTTGTTTTTAGTGGGTGATAGAAATGCCATCGGTGTAACCACATCGTGCGGCCACGACCTTTGTGCGAGCGCAAATATACGAAAAAAGTAGTTACGCGCGATATTATTTGGCTCAAAATCGCTATATTTGTAATCGAGCCGGCCGCTGCGGAGGGCGTGCTGCGCTGCTGTTTTCGTCATCTGAGGCGAATTGACTGAATAAATCTTAAAACTTCACGATATGAAAAAAATCTCTACTCTCGCAATCCTATTGTTATGCTCTGTTATCTGCTCGGCACAGAGTCTGAACGTGAAAAAGTATGGCGCTGAGCCACTTCGCTTCTCATCGGTCGAGGAGTGGGAGGGGGTGCATCGTCCCATAATAATGAACTTCTTCGAGCGCGAGGTCTATGGCCTTATGCCACAGAAGCAGGTGCCGATGTCGTTCGACGTTATCTCCGAGACCAAGGGCGTGCTCGGCGGCAAGGCTATCCGCCGCGAGGTGGCTATCCGTCTGGAGGGTATGTATGCCCCGATTTTGGTTTTGATGTATATTCCTGCCAATGCTGAGGGCCCCGTGCCGGCATTCCTCGGTATGAACTTCAAGGGTAACCACCAGATCAACGCCGATCCCGAAATCACCATCTCGGTCAACGCTCCTAAGAAGGAGGAGCTGGGCAGCGATCCCGAGCGTGGTGCTGCTGCGAGCCGCTGGCCGCTGGAGTTGTTGATGGATAGTGGTTATGCGCTGGTAACGATCTATCGTGGCGATGTCGATCCCGACTTCGACGATGGCTTCCGCAACGGCATCCATCCTCTGTTCCACGGCAAGGGCACTCCTGCCGCCGACGAGTGGGGAACAATTGGCGCGTGGGCGTGGGGTCTTAGCCGCGTGATGGATTATCTTCAGACGGATGAGATGATCGATAGCGAGAAGGTTGCCGTCATCGGCCACTCGCGTCTTGGCAAGACCTCGCTCTGGGCAGGTGCTACCGATCCTCGCTTTGCAATCGTTATCTCGAATGATTCGGGCTGCGGCGGAGCGGCCCTGTCAATGCGTAAGCAGGGCGAAACCATCGAGGCTATCAGCAAGTCGTTCCCCCACTGGTTCTGCGACAACTACAACAAGTACCGCAATAACGAGGAGGCGCTTCTTGTTGATCAGCAGGGCCTTATCGCACTGATTGCTCCGCGTCCCGTATATGTTGCAAGCGCCGTTGAGGACACTTGGGCTGACCCCGAGGGCGAGTATCTTTCGGCTGTTGCCGCCTCACCCGTATATGAGCTCTACGGCAAAAAGGGTCTCGCAGGTCCGATGCCTGCAGTCGATAGCCCCAAGGCCGAGGGCGATGTTGCCTACCATATCCGCAAGGGCGGTCACGACATCAACACTTACGATTGGACGCAGTATATTAAGTTTGCCGATAAGTATTTTAAGTAAATAGCTCTCGCTATAAATATTGCATTAAAAAAGGTGTTCGACAACCGAACACCTTTTTTATTTTATTTTCCAAACACCTTCAAGGGAATCTTCGCAAGATGGATCGAAGCGTTCTTTGAGTTGTGCATCGAGTAGTACGACACCCACAACTCATCGCCCACAACCACAAATCCCGGATAGCTCGTGTCGCCGCCCGAGGGCAGCACCACCGTCTGCTCAAATTTGCCATCCTTCGTGCCGAGGAAGAGTGAAGTCTTGGCATTTGAGCCGAGAAACGTGCGACCACCTGCCACGATATGCTCATCGTCCAGAACGATAAAGTCAGGACCGCCGAGGAACGTACCCATCTTCTTCCACTCCCACTCGGTATAGGGGGCAGCGCTCGCGCCCCAGACGCACTCCCTGTCGCCCTGCTCGCGGCGAATCATAATCGCCATACGGCCGTCCTCGAGGAAGCGGATGGTTGCCTCGTTGGGGAAGTTGTCGATCTCGAACGACTGGATGTGCTTGTAGTTGATGCCGTCGGTGGTGGAGTAGAGGTAGAGCGGAGTCTGTCCCTTGTCGGTGCGGCCGTAGCTGACCGAGTAACCCACGCCATTGTGCCAAGTCACGCGCCACAGCCAATCACGCTCGGTGCGGTAGCGCTCGTCCACATTGACGGGCTGCGGCTGGGTGAAGGTGCGACCATCCGTAGAGAACATAACGTGTGGCTGACTGCCGACCAGCTCCCTGTTTCTATATATCGAGCCGCCGATGATTACCATCAGTCGTCCGTCGGGCGTTACCGAAAATTTCGGGTCGCGCAGGTCGTAACCCGCCTTGCCGATTGCGGGCAGTGCCTCCCACTTCTGGCCATCCTTCGAGTGCAGGATGCGGATCTTACCCTCGGCGTTGCCGTTCTTGTCGAAGATGTGGGTCTCGCCCTCGCGGAAGGTGATGTAGTACTCACCCTTGAACTTCTCGATCGAGGTGAAGGCGTTGTGCATACCGTTGTCCCAGATCTTCTCCACGTTGAATGATATCTCCTGTGCGTGCGATGTGACACAAAAGATGAGAGCCGAAAGGCAAATCATAATTATACGTTTGACACTCATAGTTATAAATTTTAAGTTAAGATTGCAAGTTTGCTATAAATATATTACAAAGATAATCTTTTTAGCGTAAAAATAAGTAGAAAATGGAATATTATTCGATAAATTGCAACGAGATTTTTATGCAATCGAAATATGCATTTTCGGGTAAAAATGCGCATTTATATGCAGAAAAATGTACGCTTTATGATAAAAATATTTGCATTATTAATAAATTTTAGTAATTTTGCGACAGAATTAATTAATAAACTCTACGATTATGAACACGTCAGTTAAAGAGTACGTCGAGCAATTTATGGCCGACGTGGTGGCAAAGAACCCCAACGAGCCTGAGTTTCATCAGGCGGTTCGCGAGGTAGTTGAGAGCGTAGCACCCTATATATTGGAGAATCCCCAGTTGGTAAAGATGAAGGTCTTGGAGCGTATTACCGAGCCCGAGCGCGTGATTATGTTCCGTGTTCCCTGGGTTGCCGACAATGGTGAGATTATGATCAACAAGGGCTACCGCGTGCAGATGAATAGCGCTATCGGTCCCTACAAGGGCGGTATCCGTTTCCACGCGAGCGTTAACCTCAGCATCCTGAAGTTCCTCGCCTTCGAGCAGACCTTCAAGAATTCGCTCACCACACTCCCGATGGGTGGAGGTAAGGGTGGCTCCGACTTCAACCCCAAGGGTAAGTCTGATATGGAGATTATGCGATTCTGCCAGAGCTTCGTAACCGAGCTTTACCGTCACATCGGTCCCGACACTGACGTTCCCGCAGGTGATATCGGCGTGGGTGGCCGCGAGGTAGGCTATATGTTCGGTCAGTACAAGCGTCTGCAGAACGAGTTCACGGGTACTTACACCGGCAAGGGTATCACCTTCGGTGGCTCGATTATGCGTCCCGAGGCTACAGGCTACGGTGCTTGCTACTTTGGTCAGGCGATGCTCGCTACCAAGGGCGACTCTTACGCTGGCAAGGTAGTTGCAATCTCAGGTTCGGGTAATGTGGCACAGTTCGCTGCCGAGAAGGCCCTCTCGCTGGGTGCAAAAGTTGTTACGATGTCGGATTCAAACGGATTTATCTACGATCCCGATGGAATCGACGAGCAGAAACTGCAGTATATCTTCGAGCTTAAGAATATGTTGCGTGGCCGCATCCGCGAGTACGCCGTTAAGTATCCTTCGGCACAGTACTTCGAGGGTGAGCGTCCTTGGAGTGTGAAGTGCGATATCGCTATGCCTTGCGCTACGCAGAATGAGCTCAATGGCGAGCAGGCTGCAGCGCTGGTGGCTAATGGCTGTATGTGTGTTGTTGAGGGTGCGAATATGCCCTCTACGCCCGAGGCTATCGAGATCTTCCAGAAGGCTAAGATCCTCTACTCGCCCGGTAAGGCGTCAAACGCAGGTGGTGTGGCAACCTCTGGTTTGGAGATGACGCAGAACTCAATGCGATTGAAGTGGAGCGCCGAGGAGGTTGACTCTAAGTTGCAGGAGATTATGAAGAAGATTCACGCCGTGTGTGTTGAATATGGTACCGAGCCCGACGGCTACGTCAATTATGTCAAGGGAGCCAATATTGCAGGCTTTATGACCGTAGCTGAGGCTATGCTGGCGCAGGGTATCGTATAACGACACGTTTGCGGTTTGTTAGGTTAATAAAATATTTTTGCTGGGTTTGCGGCATCTCGACGAGTACGAGATGCCGTAAATCGTTTTTTATTCCTACCTTTGTCCATTATAACGCTTTATTTAGGATGAAACAGAGCTGGAAACCCGGAACGATGATATACCCGCTGCCTGCTGTGCTGGTGAGTTGCGGAGAGAGCGAGCAGGAGTACAATCTCTTTACGGTGGCGTGGACGGGCACGGTCTGCACCAACCCGCCGATGTGCTATATCTCCGTAAGGCCCGAACGTCATTCGTATGATATTATCAAGCGTACGGGCGAGTTTGTCATAAACCTTACAACGGCCTCGCTGGCGCGTGCTACGGATTGGTGTGGTGTGCGTTCGGGACGCGACTACGATAAGTTCTCGGAGATGGGCCTAAGGGCCGAGCCGGCGGCTGTTGTCAGCGCTCCTGTTGTGGGCGAGTCTCCCGTTTCGATCGAGTGTCGCGTAAGACAGGTTATCGAGCTTGGGTCGCACGATATGTTCTTGGCTGATGTGGTGAATGTGCTTGTGGATGAGCAGTATATAAATCCCGAGACAGGTAAGTTGGAGTTGGATCGTGCCGAGATTATCACCTACTCGCACGGTGAGTATTTCCGCCTGGGAGAGATGATCGGTCACTTCGGCTGGTCGGTAAGAAAGAAGAAAAAGCACCCCGTGCGAAAGGGTGGCAAGAAGTAGGAGTGTCGTAAGGATATCACTGTGGCAGACATTGTTGTGCAAATGTTTGGCTAACAGTGATATTTTTTCTATATTTGCAGTAATATATTGACCTTAAGTGCCGTTCTTTGTAGCGGAATTTTACAATAGAGATATAACCATAAACTCAGAGTTTTGAAGATGAGAAAATTAACAATTCTTTTGCTTGCGCTCCTTGGCCTTACGTTTGTTGCTGAGGCGCAAACCCAGCAAGAGTTACTTGAAGCTTATCGCAACGGCTCACTCACGCAGTCGCAGATGGGTGCTGCAAGAGGAGTACAGCAGCGCGGTGTTACGGTGCAGCGCTCACGTCAGGTAAACAGCGCCGCCACGGCAAATAATCCTCAAGGCTCGCAGAATCTTCAGAATCAGCAGGCTGCGCAGGGTGTGCAGGGCCTTCAGGATGGTCAGAACCCTCAGAATCCGATCACTCCTCAATACAATAGCGGATATTACGATATCAACGGTCGCTATATCCCCGGTATTCGTTATACTCAGGATAAGGATGGTGTCTATCGTTTCGATCCCACCGATCCCCGCTATAAGATTCTTATGCAGCAGCAGGATCGTAAGTTCGATCCCCGTCGCGGTCAGCTTATGATTCAGGCTGACTCACTCAAGCGTGACTCGCTGCTCTTCCTTATGCCCGAGATGAATGACCTGATGACGGGTGCTACGCAGCGTCCCCGAATCTTCGGTCACGATATGTTCTCAAGCGGTCGTCTTACCTTCGAGCCTAACTTGAGCCTCGCAACGCCTGATAACTATGTCTTGGGCGCTGGCGATGAGATTATCATCGACGTGTGGGGCAATTCGCAGATGACCGAGCAGGCCACCGTCACTCCCGACGGGAAGGTCTTTGTCCCGAATCTCGGCCCTGTCAATGTGGGCGGATTTACCGTTGCCGAGGCAACCAAGCGTCTGCGCAGTTCGCTCGCAACGATTTATGAGGGCTTGCGCGATGGCTCCGTGCAGATGAAGATATCGCTCAGCACCATTCGCAGCATTCAGGTCAATGTGATGGGCGAGGTTGGTGCTTCGGGTACCTACACTGTGCCTTCGCTCGCCACGCTCTTCCACGTTCTCTACCTTGCGGGTGGCGTTAATGATCTGGGTACGATGCGTAGCATCAAGGTCTATCGTGGAGGCTCACTCTTCTCGGAGGTCGATGTCTATGACTTCATCCTCAATGGCAATAGCGGCGGCGATGTGGCTCTGCGCGATGGCGACTTGATCACGATTTCACCCTATGGCAAGCTGGTTGAGGTGTCGGGCGAGGTTAAGCGTCCGATGTTCTACGAGATGCGCACGGGCGAGACCGTTGCCGATCTGCTTGGCTTTGCGGGAGGTTTTACTAATGATGCAAATCAGCGTTTGGTGAGCGTGACGCGCCGTCAGGGTGGCGAGTATCGTTCGTTTACCATCGACAGCGATAATTTCGAGACCTTTGCACTGGAGGATGGCGACGTGGTGTCGATTGCGGGTAGCATCGATCGCTATGAGAATCGCGTTGAGGTGCAGGGCGCTGTCTATCGCGAGGGTTATTATGCTATTGACGACAAGACTCGCACCGTGAAGCAGCTTATCGAGCGTGCCGATGGCCTGCGCGATGATGCCTTTATGGCTCGTG
>JAFOEH010000278.1 GCA_017380275.1 Alistipes sp. | reverse complement strand
TTCGAGACGTTGATAGGCAGACCAATCACCGTAAAGAGTGTCATCGAGATGAACGCACCACCTCCAGCGAGTGTGTTTATCACACCCACCACAATGCCCGACACGACCAGCAATATGATTACGGTTGTTTGATCCATCCTTACGTTTCAATTTTAAGGCTCCTTATACAAAACGTAAAGATAGTAAAAAATTGCCAAAAAAGAAAAAAAATATTCAAACAAGCACAACTGAGGGCTATTTGCGAGCGATAAAATAGAGATCGAAACTATGATCGGTGACAGAGCCAATGTAATAGTCGTCGCGTGTGATAGAGTTGGTCAGATCGCTGTTCTGGCTGAGCAGACGACGGCGATTGAGACGATTGAGCAGATCGTAGGGTAATTGCAACATCCAGCGAGGCAGGCGGTGCTGAAGATCAAGCGGATCGAAGCGGGTGATACGTCGAACGCCCTCACGATTCTTCTCATAATACTCCATAACCTTCTCGTTGCCATCAACACCCAACATCTCAACGCTCTCAAAATGAGGTGAGAGCAGTTGTCTGAGCTCCTCGGCTCGGTACTCACGCACGTGCCAAGGATTGCGCGTGAGCGACATCGGAGCATAGGGCGTAGAGACTAAAAAACTGCCCCCTTTGCGAAGCACACGGCTCACCTCCTTGACAAAATCGCTGTCGCGTTTGATATGCTCGATCACCTGGAACGAAATAACATAATCGAAGCTCTCGTCGGCAAAATCGAGTGAGGGAGCGGTCATCTGGCGAAACTCGGTATTTGACGGCAGATCAACACTATATGCTTGGCTCTTATCGATAGTAACGAAACGCTCGGCCGAAGGGGCAACAACCTCCACACCATAGCCCATACCCGTACCGATCTCGAGCACACAACCCGAAACAATCTCCGCCGCCTTATAGTAGGCGAGGATCGATCTCTGGAACACGAAATTATCGGATGCGTCGCGTGCCGACACCCTCTCTGCCGTCTGCAATACCATTATTTCAATCGGATTTGATACTTATCGGCCACAATATCACCACGCTTGAGCAGGATACCCACGGCGCGCTTAAAGACCTTCTTACTCATCTGCGTTTCGGCGTGAATAGCTTCGGGCGTAGAGTCATCGCCCACCTCAAGCACTCCACCTTGCGACTTGAGCAGATCATACAAACTCTCTGCCGAAGCGGCCACTCCATCGTAACCCTCGCGGCGAAGCGAGAGGTCGATGCGGTTATCTTCCGTTATGCGACGAACGTAAGCCTCTACGCGGTCGCCCACGCTGATGCGCTGGAAAATCTGATTCTTGTAGATCATTCCCCAATGGCGTGAGTCGATAATGACGCGATAGCCAATAGGGCTCTCCGATGCTACCAATGCCTCCACCTTCTGACGAGGCTTCACGGTGATGATGTCATTGTCGATGTAGGGTTTGATCTTCATCGTAGCAACACAGCGCCCCGTAATATTATCGACATAGAGCCACACAATATAGCTACGACCAGGCAACACGCCGCCCTGCTGATTACGGTTAGGCAGGAAAAGGTCCTTACCACTGACGCCCCAATCGAGGAATGCTCCGTGGATATTCTTGTCGACAACCTTCAGGCACGCCACGCGGCCCTCAGTGATCAGAGGTCGGTCGGTGGTAGCCACCAGACGATCCTCCGAGTCGTGATAGACGAAGACCTCGATCTCATCGCCCACAGCATTGGTGAGCGAGACAAAACGGTTGGGGAGCAGCACCTCCTGCCCCTCCTCATCGGCCAGATAGAGACCGTAGTCAGATATGCGGTTTACTTTGAGTGTTTGTATTTGTCCTACTTTCATCAGTCAATATTTTCTGCAAAGATAATGTTTTTATTTGATTTTACAGCGCCAGCTCGTTGCAATCAACTTTTACAATCTGACCAAGCGAAAGATACCAGACATAACCCTCAATCTCGGCATAACCCATCTGGCGCAATAGTTGCGCATAGGCGGCAACCTGACGATGATGTGTCGCTCGCTGCTCATCGCCAAACTTATAATCCACCACAACGGCCCGATTGCCGCGAATCATAACGCGGTCAGGTCGGCGCGTGCCGACAATATCCGCCGATAGAATATCGCTCTCGGTACGAACCTCATCCCACGCACCAAACCATTCGCGCACCTGGTCGCGGCAGAATTCACGTTCGATAATCTGCTTTAGGTCCAAAGCTTGCTCATCACTCAGGTGGCCATTCTTTTGCTCAAGGTCGATGCGTCGCATCACATCAGTTTTGTCTTTAGCCTCGCTCAGCACTCCGTGCATCAAGATTCCCATATTGCGGGCCGAGCGGACCGACCCACCATCCTCCTCGAAATATCGTTGCGACACAGTACGCGGGCTCTGCGTCGTTGGATAAGTGGGGTAGATGTCAAGCAATATATTTTCAACCTGCTCAGCCTTATCATCTCTACTATCGGGCGTCTCCTGCACGCCAAACTCAGCCCAGATACGTTTACCACCTCCAACATCCTCGGTTTGTGCTTTATCTTGTACAGCTTCCCAAAGGTATTTTCCGACGTCGGGGACTGAGGATTCATCCTTTTTACTCTTTTTCTTTTTATCATCAATCTCCTTTGGTGGCGTGTATGGTATACAAACGTAAAGCTCTTCCTCTGCACGTGTAAGTGCCACATAGAGTATATTAATACCCTCGACAACATTGAAGACCAGCTCACGATAATACTCCTCGGAAAAATCCGACACAGACATTCCCTCCTTCTGATAGTTTACAGGGAAACAGCCCAGCTCAGCAAAATTTTTCGACTGCACATTGGGTTGCGCCCACACTATACCACTATACGGCTTTAGAGGCCAGTCGCAATAGGGTATAATAACCACCTTTCGCTCAAGACCTTTAGCCTTATGAATTGTGGTGAGCTCGATAGTATCTTCATTTTGCTCGACATTAATGGTCTGCTTATACCCATCCTCATCCCACATCTTCAGGAATAGCTGAATATCTGCACTCTTCGACGAACAGAAAGCCACGATCTGCTCGTGCAGAGCCTGAACATAAGCAATCTCTTCGACATTCTTATCCAATCCGTAATCAATCACAATACGTTCGAAAGCCTGTTCGGGCGAGAGCTGGCTAATTGCCGAGAGAGTAGCCAAATCGCTGTCCTCGGCCGGAGCATCATAGGCTCGGCCCAGATAATCGTTCATAACCGCAAGATTGATGACATCGTCGGGATTCTGCGACAGACGCATAACAGCGATAACAAAACTACTCACAGCTCCTCGTCCGACAAAAAGCGAATCGCGCGTCATAATATTAAACGTATTGTTATGACGCTTGTACTCCATCAGCACCTTAGCTGCCAACGCACCATCATCCTTCGTACGACACAGAATAAGAATATCGTTATAGGAGTAGCCTCGCGCAATGGCCGACTCGATGTACTCAATCATTGGCGGCACATCCTGGTCATACTGCTCAACTCGCACATAACCTGATTTTTTAGATTTGCGGCAAGGTTGCTGCTTGAGTTCCCGATAAGCAGAAAGTAGCATATCGTGCAGTTCGTCATTGCAAGCCGCAGAGATACTCTTCTCTTGGACAGCCTTATCGAGCATATCATTCAAAGTGCCGTTCACCAGATTAACCACATCACGAATAGTGTCGTTATTAAACTCCACCACCTGCTTTAGGCTTCGCCAATTCTTATCCATCGGCACCTCGATAGTGTCATCCTGACCCAAATCCTGCTTCACATACTCCTTCAGGATTCGCCAATCGCCTCCGCGCCAACGATATATCGACTGCTTCACGTCGCCCACAATCAGCACCGACTCATCCTCAGACTGCGCCATAGCATTGCGCAGCAAGGGCACAAAGTTGTGCCACTCCTTGAGCGACGTGTCTTGAAACTCATCGATCATAAAACGCTCGAAGCGGTTGCCCATCTTCTCGTAAATGAATGGCGTGTCGTTATCCTCAATAAAACGCGAAAGAATGTACTTGGTTTCGGAGAGCAACATAATTCCCTCCTCGTCGCTACGCTCACGCAACTTGCGATAGATATCACGCAACATCGCATAGGTGCGATATGTCTTGCGGAACAACTTGAGCGATTGCTCAGCTTTAACTTTGCGCTTATAAAGATCACACAGCTCGACATAAAGCGGGAACAATTCCGTCGCAAGAGCTTGTGCTGCGGGGACTTTAGACCACTCTGCAGTCGAGTAAGAATTATTAACCATAGTGGAGGTAAGGTTGAACTCTTTACCCGACATACTCTTAGCAAAAAGTGAGATAAATCCCGACGCCTTCCCCTTAAAATCATCAGGTTCAACGCCCGCGGCATCCATCATACGCAATGCCCTCTTGCCAACAGCCTGCTGCTCGGACGATATCTTGGCGATATTCTGCAGTAGTTTTTGCATCAACTCCTGGAGTTTCTCCTTCGAAACGGAGTTCTCGATGGCAAGCTTACCTTTCTCGTTGAAAATACCCTTTTCCCACTCCTTGATAATTGCACGTATATCCCACTTCTCGCCCTCATCCAGGGACTCCTGCAAGAAGCCCTCGATCCATTTTAACAAATCTTCATCATTGGCACTATCTTCAATGAGCGAATCAACACTCTGCTGCAACAGAGCATCCTGATTAAGCTCAATAGCATAGTTAAGATCAAATCCCAACTCCTTGAGAAAGGCTCGAAGTATACGCTGGAAGAATTTATCGATAGTAAGTATCGTAAAACGCGAATAGTCGTGCAGGATACGCTGTTGCGTGAGTTCCGCGCGGCGGATAATCTCCTCGTCCGACAAGCCCAAATCGCGCTTGAGGTCGGCCATATAGTTGCTCTTGTCGGGATATCGCGACAGATTACCCAGCTCCTTCAATATTCGGCTCTTCATCTGCTCGGTAGCCTTATTGGTGAAGGTTACGGCGAGGATGGCACGATAGAGATAGGGCTTAGTCTTGAAGTATTTAATCGTGTCGTGTATGAATTTATACGCCAGGCTATAGGTCTTACCCGAACCTGCGCTGGCACTCAATATTTTTGCTCTCATATCACTATCGTTTGCAGATTACCTTATAATCACAATATGTACACGGAGAGAATTTACCTTTGTTCTCGCAACAGGTAAACGGAATCTCGGGATTGAACAATTCGAGCAGTTTGGCTCGCAATGCCTCCTCAAACTCCTCGGCATAGGCGGCATAATCGACTTCATATTCCCCACGAGCCTTATCAACGATGCGCGGCGAGTAGGTCGATTTTTTCATCTTGCGAGCAAAATACAGCGCCGGTTCGACGTTGCGATGAAGCGTGTGATACAATACCATCGAGTAGAGCATAGTCTGCAACGGGTATTGAGCCTTACCATTGAACATAGACTCTACGCCACTCATTTCGAGCGATATACCTCCCGTTTTGTAGTCAATCACGCGCAACATTCCGTTATCAAGCGAGTCGATACGATCGGCAATACCTCCAATCAATATATCACGACCGTCACCAAGTGGGAAAGGATACGAAATGTGCTCCTCAGTATTCATAACGGCAAAGTGAGGGTGACTAATATCGTAAGGGATAATACCCTGAGTGATATATTTGGTTATCACATTTTTCACCATCAGTAGCGTTCCGGAATAACTGTCTGCCGGGATGTTGCTATTCTTTATATAATTACGGTTAATGGCCTCTACAACAGCTTTTTCCACCACGTCAGTATCGAGCATTCTTTGTAAAAAATCCTGAGGATTTGCAATGTTCTCAATAGGCTTATACAAGCGCTGCATCGCATCGTGCAGGATAGTTCCGAACATCGGACTATCGATATCCTCGTTCAACTCGCTACGACTCTTCAAGCCCGCAACCGACGCAAAATAGAAACTCATCGGACAGGTGATATATCGTGCAAAGGCCGTCGGCGAGAGCATAGGTCTCTCCTCCGACTGAATGCAGAATCGCTCCAGCGCACGAAGCACTTTTTCGTCTTTCACCACTACGGGATCCTGCTGTTCGACGGTGGTTACATCGACTCCGACATTGATTCGTTTGATATCGTAAGGCAACTCGTAATCAAGCTGATAGATATATCGACTTTGTTCTCCTGTACTATTCTGCTCAGCCTGCGAGCAGTAGATCATATCGACTCGCTCAGCACGCTGTATGAGTCGATAAAAGTAGTAGGCATAGACACTCTCGTGATGCTCGGGCGTAGGCATTCCGTAGGCCATACGCAGATTATAGGGAATGAACGACGAACCGCTCGAGAGGTTTCCCGGGAAGTTATCGTCGTTCATCGAGAGTATGATCACATTTTTGAAATCAAGGTTTCGCGTCTCCAAAATACCCATCACCTGAAGCCCTTGAAGAGGCTCTCCGCTAAACGGAATTCGCAGACTCTGGAGGTGGCGACGCAATAGTGAAGTATAGATTGAAATAGTTATCTCTATATCGCACTTCTTTAAGCAATTACCAAGTTCATCTATCGAATCGGCAATGAGCGATATGCAGGCCCTCTCGAAGCTCTTATCGCTCCACTCCGTCACGTTGTTGGCAACATAATCAAGCACTTCTGAAAGATATGCAGATAGAGCAGAATATCCATCTGTCGGGCGGAACATAGTCAGCAACCGGTCCTCACCTGAGAAGTACTCTTCGCCGACGCGAATAGCACGGCTTTTAACAATCTTATCTCGCAATTGCACAGCACGTTGCCCTACGATATTGGTTATATAGGGGTGTGTTAGAATGTTCGCCACATCGACGTGGTAAAACGTAACGCCATTATCGGTTTTGCGGCAATTCTTCTGCAGTTCGATCAATCGCTCGACAAACGAATATGCCGCAGTCTGTTTGATCGGATATCCCATCGTTACATTCACGTCGCCATCAATCTCGGGAAGCGAGTGCAGCAGCGGCATCAACAGCGATTCATCGGTCAGCACGATTGCGGTCTGTTTGTCAAACTTTAGATCGGGCGAAATCTGCCGCAAAAGAGTGTTTACATATTTGCATTGGACGACATTTGACACACACGATACGGCCTGCAACTTCTTGCTTACAGACAGCATATTATCGTGCGTTATTTCATCCTTTACTTTATATTCTCTGATATTCTCTCTCATAAAGCGACCAGCCTCCTGCACACCCTGCTCAGTGTAATAGGAATCGTAGTCCCAGAAAAAGTCGCACTCGGCATTACGCTCAAGATGTTTAAGCACTCGTTTCTCGCACTCGGAGAGGGCATTGAAGCCGATAAAGACATAGTGTCGATTGAGATCGGGAGAGCCCTCACCACTCTGAATACGCTCTACGGCCGAACGGTAGATCATACCAGGATATGCAACTCCCTGCCGCGCTATGCGCTCACGAAACTGCTGATATACAGGCCATAGAGACAACCATACCGACAGAAACTTACGTTTCTCTTCCGTAAGTGACTCCTCTATTTCAAAATGGCTCCAGAAGTCGTGAATCACACGACGCATCTCCTCTGT
>JAFOEH010000277.1 GCA_017380275.1 Alistipes sp. | reverse complement strand
GATTCTATGGTAGAGTTGGTGATTCCTATTTACTATTACGATAAGGAAACCAAGCCGAGTAAGAATTATACGTTGGTAATATCGGCAGCTACGAGCCGTTATGGCGATTATATGAATGGATGTTCAAGTAGCAATATGTACGTTGATGACTTCCAGTGGGTTTACTAAAAAGTAGATGATGAACTTGATTAAACGTATAGCGTGGATGGTGATGGGGGCGGTATGTCTCACGGGATGTATTGAGAACACAATCCCCTATCCCGTCGAAGAGTTGGAAATCCTGAGCCTGCGTGGCGAAGGGTTTCGATCGTCGATTGACGTTCAGCGACGCGTGGTGACGCTTACGCTCGACGAGCAGACCGATATCTCGGAGGTGGAGATCACCGAAGTCGAACTGACCGAGGGTGCGGTTGCATCGATGGAGCTCACGGGTGTGTTTGATATGCGTTCGCCGATTGAGGTCAAGCTGTCGTTGTATCAGGACTATATTTGGACGATTAAGGCTGAACAGCACATCGAGCGATATTTCTCGGTGGCGGGGCAGGTAGGACAATCGGAGATCGACGAAAACAATCGCACCGTCAAAGCCTATGTTCCCGAAGGGACGGATTTGTCGAACCTTCGAGTAACTTCGATGAAACTTGGACCGAAGGAGGTTACGACGATGACTCCATCGATGGAGGAGTTGACGGATTTCCGCTCGGTGAGATATGTCTATTTGAATTATCCTGCGCTGGGTGGCGATTTGGAGCGTTGGCAGATTTATGTGTTAGAGACGGAGGTTTCGGTGCAGATTACGCAGGCTGATGCGTGGGCCAATGTAGCGTGGTTGTACGGTGAGGCAGAAGAGGGCGCTGATGTCGGATTCCGTTATCGTAAGAGCGGAAGCGAGGAGTGGATTGATGCTGCAAAACCTACAACTTCGGGAGGATCTTTCAAGTCTCGAATTTCGGGATTGGAGGAGTTGACAAGTTATGAGTTTGTTGCTTACTCGAACGAGGATCTGTCGGCTGTAGTGGAACTTACAACCGAGAGGGCGTTGCCACTCGAGAATGGAGGATTTGAGCTCTGGTGCAAGAAGAACAACATTGTATATCCCTACGCCGATGGCGGCGATCCCTATTGGGGTACGGGAAATGTTGGTGCGAGCATTGTGAATGAGACTCTGACCGAGGGTGTGGCCGATGTGCGTCCCGGATCATCAGGAGAGTTCTCGGCGCGATTGTCGTCGAAGTTTGCGAGCGTATTCGGTATCGGTAAGTTCGCGGCTGGTAACCTGTTCATTGGTTCGTACGTTAAGAATGACGGTACGCACGGTATTGTTAATTTTGGTCGCCCGTTTACGGCACGTCCTACGGCTCTGAAGGGTTGGTTGAAGTATAATTGTGGCGCTATTGACCGCATTACTACGCAGCCTCCGGGAGTGGAGATCAAGGAGGGTGATTCGGATATCGGTATGATCTACATCGCTCTGGGAGATTGGGATGCGGCGACGTACGGCGGATCGGATGAGAGTCCCGTTGAGATTGCGACGCGTCGAATTGAGGAGACGGCATTTGATGTCAATGGAGAGGCGGTGATTGCATATGGCGAGATGCCGCTGACAAAGAGTATTGATAATTGGACCGAGTTCACCATCCCGCTCGATTATCGAGCTACGAACCGCGTGCCGACGCATATTATAATCGTATGTTCGGCTTCACGCTATGGAGATTACTTTACGGGTAGTACCAAGAGTGTGTTGTGGTTGGATGATTTTGAACTAGTATATGAGTAAAGATAAAGGGCATCTGCGGATGCCCTTTTCTATTATAAAGAAATCTCCTGC
Source organism: Alistipes sp. (assembly GCA_017380275.1). The sequence goes on along the minus strand of JAFOEH010000277.1, from coordinate 383 downwards.
CCGAGCGGCAGGAGATTTTGTTTTTATTGGAATTTTGTCCTACTTCAGGTACTTATCCAGCCAGCCGAAGAACTCGCGGTTCCAGACGATTGAGTTCTGGGGCTTGAAGACCTGATGGCCCTCGTTCTGGAACTCGACAAGGCGCGAGTCGAGGCCCTTGAGGCGGGCGGCGGTGAAGGCCTGCAAAGACTGGGTGTAGGGGATGCGGAAGTCGTACTCGCCCGTGATGATCATAATGGGGGTATCCCAGCGATCAACGAACTTATGGGGAGAGTTGGCGTATGAGCGCTGTGCGATGGCGTTCGACTTATCCCAATAGTTGCCGCCGTAGTCGTGGTTGATGAAGAAGAGCTCCTCGGTCTCGCCATACATCGACTCGAAGT
>JAFOEH010000276.1 GCA_017380275.1 Alistipes sp. | reverse complement strand
TATCAACCTTGCTAAATAGTTAGTGGTTATGAATCAGTTGCAAAATCAGATAAATAACATCCCCGAAGAGAAGGAGATCGACCTTGTTGAGTTGATCCGCCTGATGTGGATTAATCGTTGGCTTGTGATTAAGATCACGGGCGTAATGATGCTCCTCGGTCTTATGGTAGCGCTCTTTAGCAAGAAGGAGTACACAGCATCGTGCGATATTATCTTGCAGTCATCTTCGGGAACAACATCTTCAAGTATGAGTTCGCTGGCGGCGTTGGCCGGCATCAACATCGGCCAGATGCAGAATAGCAACGTTAGAGCTTTGTCGCCGTATGTGTATGAGAATGTCCTCAATAGCACATCGTATCGTAAGGAGTTGATGTATACGGTTATGGACTTCGAGAAGGCTGACCGCCCCGTTAGCTTCTATGAGTATTTCACCAGCGAGGAGTTCAATAAACCCGGTGTGATGGATTATGTGAAGAAGTACACGATCGGTTTGCCGGGAGTAATCATCGGAGCAATCCGAGGCCAGCAGCCCGAATCTGAGGCGTCAGTGGTAGAGGAGGGATCTGCCATTGAGACTCTAACCTCAAAGGAGGCAAGTTGCGTGGGCTTGTTGAGCCAGATGCTTACGATTACGCTTGACGACAAGAGAGGCTACATAACCCTCACTGCCAATATGCCCGAGCCCGTTGCTGCGGCGCAGTTGGCGCAGGCGGCGTTCGATATCCTGCAGAAATACATAACCAAGTTCAAGATCGAGAAGGTTCAGTCGGATCTGGATTTTGTGCAGGAGCGCTACGACGAGGCTAAACGTAATTTCGATGAGGTGCAGGCACGTCGAGCAAAGCTTCGCGATGCCAATATGAATACTACGCGCTACTCGGCTCTGGCCGAGTTGGAGAAGCTCGATGCCGAGTATGCACTCCGTCAGGGCGTATATAACTCTTTGGCTCAGCGTGTCGAGCAGGCTAAGATCAACGTTAAGGAGACTACTCCCGTGCTTACGATTATCAATCCTGTAACAATTCCTCGCCAGAAGAGTAAGCCTCGCCGCGCGATGATCCTCTTCGCCTTCACCTTCTTGGGTGTTGTAGCGGGTATGGGTACGGTGTTGGTGTTGCCCACCGTTGCTGAGATTACGGGTAATGAGTCGCTCAAGCGCTTTATCAAAACCCTCCCCGAGGAGGTTGTGGCATAAATAACCGACAATAGAGAGTATTATGCACGTATATTTATATGTTGCGGTCCTGCCGTTTATGGTAGCTGCCATAGCGGTACTGATCATTCAGCCCTATCTGGTTAAGATTGCGCATTTGAAGAATATCGTCGATAATCCCAATGCGCGCAAACTTAACAAAGTCCCCGTGCCCGTCTTGGGCGGTGTGAGCGTCTTCTTCGGTTTGATGCTCAGCCTCAGTGCTACGGGATATTATCTGCCCTCGATCGGACTGAAGTTCGAGCTGGTGATCGCTATGCTCATTATGCTCTACACGGGTGTTGGTGACGATATCCTGGATCTCTCGCCGAGGCTCCGCTTTGCGATGCAGATCTTCGTTGTCGGTATTATGATGTTTATGGGCAATGTCTATATCAACGATTTCCACGGCCTTTGGGAAATCTATAGACTCCCCAAAATTATCGCAGGTGCCCTTACGCTCGTCTCGGCTGTCGGAATCATCAATGCCATCAACCTTATCGACGGCGTGGATGGTCTCTGCTCGGGATATTGTATGTTCGCCTCGCTGATGTTCGGTATCTGCTTCTTCCAGATGCACGATCTGCCTTATTGCGTTCTGGCCTTCGCTACGCTCGGTGCGCTGGTGCCCTTTATGCTGCATAACGTCTTCGGCCGTAGGTATAAGATGTTTATGGGCGACGGTGGCTCGCTTGTGCTGGGATACATCTGCTCGCTCTTTGTGATGCGTGTCATCCAGTCGGGCTACGACGTTGTTACCGGTTCGACCATCAGCTTTACGCTTGCTGTTTTAGCCGTTCCCGTATTTGATACGTTGCGAGTTATGACGGCCCGTATCATCAATGGTCGTTCGCCTTTCAGCCCCGATAAGACGCACCTGCACCATATGTTCATCGCTCTGGGTTGCAGCCACGCCATAACCTCGGTATGCGTCATCTCGCTCAATGCGCTGATCGTTCTGCTGTGGTACGTATGCACGCTGCTGGACGTAGCCCCCGAGACGCAGATGTATGTTACGATCCTCGCCGGATTGATGGTAACAACAGGACTCTATTACACAGTCGAATATATTCAGAAACGCCATCCCTCGACCTACCTCGCCCTGCAGGCCTTTGTCGATCGTCATAGCATCCGTCGCACGGGTGTTTTACTCTCGTTGCAGCGCCTGCTCGATCGCGGTGGCGACGAGGTGGAGGCTGAGAAGATGGATTAATTTGTAAAAGGTTAAGAGAATTTATGCCAAACATATCAGAACGAGCCGTCCGTATGCCCGCTTCGCCTATCCGCAAGCTGGTGCCTCTGGCCGATGCGGCCAAACGTCGTGGAGTGAAAATCTACCACCTCAATATCGGTCAGCCCGACCTGCCCACGCCGCAGGAGGGTCTGGATGCGCTCTCGAAAATCGACCGCAAACTGCTGGAGTATAGCCCCAGCGACGGATTTCTGTCGCTGCGCGAGAAGCTTGTTGGCTACTACGACCAGTATCAGATAAAACTCTCTCCCGACGACATCATCATCACTACGGGCGGCTCGGAGGCCGTGCTGTTTGCCTTTATGTCGTGCCTCAATCCAGGCGATGAGATCATCGTTCCCGAGCCTGCCTACGCCAACTATATGGCCTTCGCAATCTCGGCCGGAGCTGTCATCCGCACCGTTTCGACCTCTATCGAGGAGGGCTTCTCGCTGCCCAAGGTCGAGCAGTTCGAGGAGCTTATCAACGAGCGCACGCGCGGAATCCTGATCTGTAACCCTAACAACCCTACGGGCTACCTCTATACTCGCAAGGAGATGAACCGCATCCGCGATCTGGTCAAGAAGTACGATCTGTTCCTCTTCTCGGACGAGGTCTATCGCGAGTTTATCTACACGGGCTCGCCCTATATCTCGGCGTGCCACCTGGAGGGTATCGAGCAGAATGTGGTGCTGATTGACTCGGTGTCGAAGCGTTACTCGGAGTGCGGTATCCGCATCGGAGCGCTCATCACCAAGAACCACGAGCTGCGCAAGGCCGTTATGAAGTTCTGTCAGGCGCGCCTCAGCCCGCCGCTCATCGGCCAGATCGTAGCCGAGGCTTCGTTAGACGTGTCGCGCAAATATATGATCCGCACCTATGAGGAGTATATCGAGCGCCGCAACTGCCTGATAGATGGACTCAACAAGATTGACGGCGTCTACTCCCCTATTCCGATGGGAGCTTTCTACACCGTCGTTCGACTGCCGATTGATGACAGCAACCGCTTCTGCGAGTGGTGCTTGACTGACTTTGAATACGAGGGTGCAACCGTTATGCTCGCCCCTGCATCTGGTTTCTATTCGGATAGCTGTATGGGCAAAGACGAGGTGCGAATAGCATACGTTCTTGAGAAAAACGAGCTAAAAAAGGCGCTCGAAATCCTCCAAAAGGCACTCGAGGCCTACCCAGGCAGAACAAATAAGTAGCAATAAAAAAAGAGTCCCGAAGGACTCTTTTTTTATTATTATGTATGTTC
>JAFOEH010000275.1 GCA_017380275.1 Alistipes sp. | reverse complement strand
GTTGGCGGTTGTGCTGGACGAGAATACGACACTTGAGCGTGATTTGTCGGAGGCGTGGAACGAGATCTACGATCAGAAGAGTTATGTCTATGCCTACTTCCTTGAGAAGGAGGGACGCGAGGATATTCTCGAGCTGACGGAGGCGATGCTCTCGGAGGCACAACAGGAGAAATTGCTCTCGGTGGATAATTGTGTGTCGGAGCCGCTCGCCGACTATCGTCTGCAGAAGCCGATTATACTTAACTACGAGACTTATGTGGCCAAGCTGCTGAATCTCACATCGTCGATCGACTCATTGTCGGCCGCTTCGCGCGATGTGCGTCAGATTGATTATCGTCTGGCTAAGATTGATGTTGAACGACGTTCGTTTGTCGATTATCAGGCAATTGAGTTCCTTCAGCGTAGCCCATATACAAATTCAAATCCTGTGCCCGATTGTGTTGTGTATGAGTATGGTACGATTTATCGTATCCTTATGGGAACATACAAATACAAGCAGGCTGTGTCGATCTTCCGAGGTGCAGTACCTCTTTGTGTGGAGACTCTGGAGGATGGTCGATTCAGCTACTATGCCGGAGGATTTCGCTCACGCGCCGAGGCTGAGAAGGCTGTTGAGGTAATGAAGAAGAAGGGATTCCGCAACCCGCAGATTGTTGAGTGGTGTGACGGCTATAAGACCAATTTGTCGGAGGCTGGTTCGGTTTCGTTCCGACTGATGATCAGCGGCGGCACGTTGGATGATAGTGTGCGCGATGTGATCGAGACGATGGCGCCCGATTGTCAGCTCTCGCGTCTGGCGGAGGATAGCTTTGCTGTGGGAATGTTCTCAAGCCGTGCTATGGCTGAGCGTGTGGCACAAGCCATCGTGAAGAGTAATGAGGGCCTCTCGGTAGATGTTGAGGAGTTGCAGGCCGAGGAGGAAGAGGAGTAAATGTTTGTAAAATAATAAATTGACAGCTATGGGAGTTGTTATATTATTAGTGCTGCTGGGAGTGTTTTTCTTGGTTGCCGAGTTGATTTTTCTGCCGGGTGTGACGCTTGGTGTGTTGTTGGCTCTGTCGAGCTATGGCGCGGCGGCGTATATGGCTTTTGTGCGCTACGGAATTGTGGGCGGTGCCATCACGATTGGCGTGATATTACTTCTCTCGCTCGTGGCAACAATTATTTCGCTTCGTGCCAAGACGTGGCAACGATTTGCTCTGAAGGATAAGGTCGAGGGGCAGAGTATGGATTCGCCCGAGATGGAACTTAAGATGGGTGACCGAGGTGTGGCTCTCTCGCGCCTCTCGCCGATGGGAAAGGTGGAGATCGAGGGTAAGGTCTATGAGGCCAAGTCGGTGGATGCGTATGTCGATCAGCGATCGGCGGTTGAAGTTGTGGGCTTCGAGAATTTTACCGTGAGGGTGAAGCGCGTGGAGAAGTAATGATTGAAATAAAATGAAATAAATAATTATAAAACATACAATTATGGAGGAGTTTCAGATTGGATTTACGGCGATAGTAGC
>JAFOEH010000274.1 GCA_017380275.1 Alistipes sp. | reverse complement strand
TGGTCACAGCTCTTGTACTTTGTGTAACATCGGTAACATCGCTTACGAGTTGAACCGTCCTTTGAAGTGGAATCCCGCTATCGAGAAGTTCATGGATGACGAGGAGGCTAACTCTAAGTTGCACTATGAGTATCGTGCTCCTTACAAGTTGGAGTAATACTAAATCCGATACAATAATGAACGCCTGTCCCGCAAGGGGCGGGCGTTTTTGTTGTTGTGGCGGGGGAAGGAGGGGAATTCAGAATGCAGAATTCAAAATTCAAAATGCGGAATGTACGCCTAAGGTGTGTTTTCTGACTGTCCGCTACGAAGTCAGGGAATGACGTACCTAATTAATCCTCCTTCTTTACTATGTAGTTGCTCTGCCGACCTGCGCCGTAAATTCGGCAGTGCCGTTTTGATGTTTGGTGGGGGAGGGCTTTGGTGGGGGCTTTGGGGATGATAGAGATATGCGGATAAAAAAAATGAAGTTGTCTAACAAGGTGATTTTTGCGTTGCGCTCGCCCTCAAAATGCTCATTTACGCCTCAGTAAACTGCGCTTTTTTCGGGCTTCGCAAGCCTTAAAATCCCTCTTGTTATACAACTCCAAACAAAAAGGGCTGTCGCAACATAACTTGTTGGACAGCCCATTGAGTCAAAATCGGGTTAAGATTACTTCGCGTTCTTCTCGGCTGCGTAGAGCTCGTTAACCTTTGCCAATACAGCGTCGCTGATGTCGAGAGCCTCGACTGCGTCAACCAAAGCTGATGCGTTGAAGACCATCTTGTACTTCTTGTCGGCGTTTACCTCCTTGATGGCGCGCATAATCAGATCCTGAGTGCGGTTAGAGAATACATAGTTCTCCTCGTCCAAAGTCTCAGCCTCCTTCTGTGCGTTGGTCTGGTAGTTAGCGATCTTCTGCTCGATAGACTGCTGCTGCTTCTGAGCATCGGCAGTGGTGATAAGGCCCTTCTGGTACTTCTCCTGGAGCTGAACAGCCTCGTTCTGGAGGTTGCGCTCCTTCTGTGCCCAAGAGTTCTGTGCCTTCTCGGTCTTCTCCTGCAGGGCTACACCCTCGCTCTTATAGATGTCGCTCTCGGCCAAAATGTACTCAACGCGAACGTAGGCGTAGTCACTGGCGATAACTTCTGTTGCGGCAGCCTCAGCAGCTGCGGGCTCGGTCGTCTTGTTCTCGCAAGATGAGAGGCTCAAGGCGGCTACGAACAGTGTCAAAAATACTTTTTTCATAGGAATTAGATATGTTTTATAATATTAAATTCTGCATATAATCGACAAAGATAAAGAAAAATTCTTTATTTTTGTCGTATTAAGCTGTTAAAATTAACTCTATGTACGAATATATTTCAGGACTTGTGGCCGAATTGGCCCCGACGTATGCCGTTGTGGATGCTGCAGGGGTGGGTTATTACATCAATATCTCGTTGCAGACATACGCCGCAATCGAGGGCGAGAAATCGGCTCGGTTGTACGTTCACTTCATCGTGCGCGAGGATGCACAGCAGTTGTATGGCTTTGCAACAAAGCTCGAGCGCGAGCTGTTCCGCAACCTTATAAGCGTGTCGGGCGTGGGTGGAAATACGGCGCGAATGATACTTTCGACTTACTCGACATCGGAGTTGCGTAATATCATTGCTACGGAGAACGCCGTATTGCTGAAGAATGTGAAGGGCCTGGGACTCAAGACGGCTCAGAAGATTATCGTTGAGTTGAGCGGAAAGATGCTGGAGCTGGGTGCCGACAAGGAGGCTGTGGTCCCGACTGCGGCGAGTGGCGTATCGAACGAGATCTTCGATGAGACGATGGCGGCACTCGTTATGCTCGGATTCCAGAAGACGGCATCGGAGAAGGTTGTGAAGGCGTTGCTGAAGGAGTCGCCGACAATTTCGGTCGAGGAGGCGGTGCGTCAGGCATTGCGCAGATTGTAACTCGGCGGAGTCTTGCAGGGTAGTGATGGGTGATAATAATGGCCTGATTGTAGAAATGTTGGTGTGAAATTGCGCGAGTGGATAATTTTAATTAACTTTGCACGATTATAGGGTATAATGAAGTCAAAAATCTGGATAGCATTTGTGGTAGCTGCATCGCTCCTGTTCTCGGTCGCTTGTGGCGACGAGGCGGTTGATATGGCCGAGACGCAACGTAACAGCATTGTCAGCTATCTGACTTCGTCGCACTCGCCGCGCCTAATCAACAAGAAGGACGTGGGGCAGGCATTGGAGAAGAATCCCCCGTTCTATGAGCAGGTGGAGTACAATACATTCCGATATATTGACGATTATTACAACCCCGAGCGCGAGAGCCGAGTGCAGGTAGCCGAAGGTGATGAGGTGGAGCTGACGTTTACGGCCTACATCTTTTCGGGAAGCAAGCCTGCGGTGTCGGCGATATATCTTACGAATGATCAGGTGCAGATAGATGCACTTCAAAATACGGGACTCAACGTAGAGTATTGGAAGGCGGAGCCGCTGAGGGTGAAAATCGGCCAGACCAATATAATAAAAGGCGTTGAGGTGTCGTTAATAGGATGTCGTGAGGGTGACAGCGTGGAGGTCTATATGACGCTCGATGCGGCCTATGGCGACGATGTGGTGGGCGTGGTTCCGCTGGAGTCATCGGTGGTGTGGTATTACACTATCGATAAGGTTGTAAGGTAAAGACTTATAAAAGAAAAAGATAACGATAATAATATGAAATTTATCAACCGTATATTCTGCTTCGTGTGTGCTGTCGTAGCGCTCGCATCGTGTGTGGAGTCGGAGGGACTCACATTCGAGGAGGCCGAGACCATAGCACTCGAGGCGTGGATTCAGAAGAATCGTCCCGACCTGATAGCGAACTTTCAGCCGAACGGAGGATACTATGTCGAGAC
>JAFOEH010000273.1 GCA_017380275.1 Alistipes sp. | reverse complement strand
GCAAACACCACCCTTCCCGTAATCGGTATCCCTGTCAAATCGTCTACTCTTGACGGCATTGACGCTCTGTTGTCCACCGTACAGATGCCCGCAGGCATCCCTGTTGCCACGGTTGCCATCGACGGAGCCGCCAATGCCGCTTTGCTTGCTGCACAGATCATCGCCGTGGACGACGCGGATCTGGCCGCCCGACTGGATGCGATGCGGAAGGCTGCATCCGAAAAAGTACTTCGCGCCAACGCGGAGATTGAAAAGAAATACAGCACCATCTAAGGAGATATCTATGGGAGGATTTTTTGGCGCAGTATGCCGCCGGGACGTGATCGGCGACGTATTCTTCGGTACGGACTACCATTCCCACCTGGGCACCGCCCGGGGCGGTATGGCCGCGTACGATCCCGAAATCGGCTTGCAGCGCGATATTCATAACATTCAAAATTCCCCGTTCCGCACCAAGTTTGAGCACATACTGGACGAGATGAAGGGATGCGCCGCCATCGGCATCATCAGCGACTCCAATCCCCAGCCTCTGCTCATCCGCTCCGTGCACGGAACCTACGCCATCTGCACCATCGGCATCATCAACAACGCCGAGGAGCTGATCGATACCTATCTGACGGCCAGCGGCGGACATTTCAACGCCATGACCGGCGGCGCCGTAAACGCTACGGAATTGGTAGCGGCACTGATCGATCGCCGCAACGATCTCACCGAGGGCATCCGCTTCGCCCAGGACGTGATCGAGGGAACCGCCAACATCCTGATTCTGAAGGACGACGGCTCGCTGATCGCCGCCCGGGATAAGCTGGGACGAATCCCCGTCGTCATCGGAAAGAACGAGGACGGCTACTGCGTAACCTTCGAGTCCTTCGCCGCCCACAAGACCGGCTACGGAATCGAAAGAGAGCTGGGCCCCGGCGAGATCGTGCACATCACCCCCGACGGAGTGACACAGCTGTCCCCGCCCGGCGAGAAAATGCGGATCTGCTCCTTCCTGTGGAGCTATTACGGATTTCAACTGGTTAGTGCCACTAACCACTTCACTATTCTCGCCTTTGAGCTTTGTTTTGAGATACTTCCAGTAATTGCGGTTTTTCTGGTAGTCGTCTTGGTCGTTCAGCACCCCGACAATATCGAGCACAGAAAACCACCACTTGGATTTTTCCTCATCCCAAACAGCTCGCACCTCTCGGTCATTATAAAATCGAATGGATATTTTGGTCATATGGCAATTTATCTATTAATAAATATCTCTCTTTGTTGACTCCAATTTATAAAGTTGTCAGGTAGAGAATAATATTCATGCATCTCTTTATATAATAAATCAAGAGCTACAGTATCTGTTATCTTATTTGCTTTTCGTGTATCACACAACCATCCAATACTATTGAAATTAGTATCAGGCAATAAATACAATCGAACATTGGAGTCATAGGCCCATACTGCTCCCATTTCATTCAAACAAATCTCACTTGCTTTGTAATTGTCCGATATAAGAAGAAATGAGAAATCTGCACAACGAATATTCTCTTGAATGTGTGCACGAATATCTTCTCCATTTCTAATAGCAATATCCTCGATAGAAGTACAAAAGATATCATTGCGATTAATGCCAATTCCAAGACACAGTATATGATCTATAAAGTTGGAGACAATCTGCTTGTCTTTTGAAGAATGACTTATGAATATTCGTTTGCCATTTGATGGTTCCTCAATCGCACAGATACAGTTTACAATTGCTGTAATAGCTGATATATGAACTATTCGGTCGTTGTCATACAAATCCATACTTTCTTTGAGACTTGTAGCGATTGTTGGATATTTAATTTTAATTGAACCATACAAGTCTTTAAGAAGCCCCTCCAAATGCTTAACATCGCCAACTATATCATAATCGGTGAATACAATTCGTCCTGCACGTATTTTATTTCTACTAAAAGAAATATTGTGTTCTATATAGTCCTGGCACTCCTTTGCAGTAGTATAGATGTTATTCATATTATTAGTATTTCTTATTATTTCGGTTTTATTAGAAATAATTTGTCATAAAGATATGAAAAATTTTGCTATAATCATAATGTGTGATAAAAAAAGACGGCCGGAGCCGCCTTGACAAAGATTAATTAATACAAACGATATTCTGGATATTACCTCCTAGACTCTCGGGGCAACAATAGAAGCATCCATCTACATTGTTGTAGTATCGCTTTGCCTCTTTGATTGCTTCCGAGCTGTTGTGAAAGAAACCCAAAATGATTCGATTCTAGATTGATGGTCCATGGGCGCAACTTGAAGTATGCACCTCGTGCTCACCCGTAGGTTGAGCATTTGTGTTTATGTAAAACTATGTTATTATATATCAATGTATTACCTCCCGTACTTTCCGAGTAAGAAAATCTATGTATTTGTCCGTGAGTGCGGTGTGAGTGTAAATAGAGCAACTTGCACAACGTTTTGAGTGTTTGAGATAAACAAGTACCACCTCTTCCACCGCCGGAATCACGAGGAGAGCGAGAGCAATAATAAACAAGGTGTTGCTCGTAGAGTCCAAAAACAAAAGAGAGGTGACTTCAAGTTTAATTGAAAGTCATCTCTCTTTGTTTTTGCAGTGTGCGCAGCACAATCACCTTGTTGTGTTATTGCCGAGCCGACGCAGTGAAAGACAAGCGTAGCGAAGTCAATCACATTTCAGGCAATGCTTGTGCTCTCTATGCCGAGGACTCCAAGGGAAAGACGAGCGCAGTGATGCGATAGCAGAACGAAGCGAAGTCAACCCCGCCGGAATCACAAAAGAACAAAAAGAGAAAAAGCCGAAACTTTTTCTCTCCACTCGCAATCCACACAGTTATAGCCCACTGCGGTTGTGCCCGAAATCTGGCAATATATTGTTAAGGCACAAGTACATCTTGGAATGATAAGAAGGTGCGGCAGTTGTAATATTTCGCAATGAGTTGATCTTACACGCACCTTTTTGTCCTGTATATGTCTTTCGCAGGCAAAATTATTATATTGTATTAGCCTTTTTGCTATATATAATCAGCTAACGGTTAATAATATACGAAATGTTGAATGCGCCAATGCAGGATTTTCAGATAAATTTCTTATCTTTGTAGCTATGAGACGATTTATTGCACTAATATTTGCCCTCTGCATTGCAACGTTTGCAGCTGCTGAAGGGGTAAAAGCTCCAAAGATTATCGCAGGCCCATATATTCAGGCCTGCTCACAGAGTGAGTTTACGGTGGTTTGGCAGACCGACTGCGACGCCGTTAGTTGGGTAGAGGTTGCGCCTGATGACGGCACACACTTCTACAACACCGCCCGAGAGCAGTTTTTCCACACAATTCACGGCCGTAGGGTTGTGGGCCGTTGGCATAAGGTTAAGGTCACAGGTCTTGATGCCGGCACGTCATATCGCTACAGAGTGCTCAACAAGGCTGTGCTCCTCAACCCCAAGAATGATCGCCCATACTACAGCGAGGGAAAGGGAAGTGACGTCTACCGCCGCAAGCCATACTTTATGCGAACATTGAGCGATAAGGCTCAGACCGTACGTTTTGCTGTGGGCAACGACTTCCACGACAAGCCTGAGGTGATTGAGCAGCTCTTCTCGAAGGAGATTATCACGCCTAAAAAATACGACTTTGTCCTCTACAATGGCGATATGGTCAGTATATTGGCAAGCGAGGAGCAACTCGTTCAGAGCGTTATTGCTCCATCTGTGGCTCAATTTGCAACGCAAGTACCTCTATATGTCGCGCGTGGAAACCACGAGACTCGCGGAGAGCACGCTGTGGCCTTCTACGACTACTTCCCGACATCTACGGGACAGCCATACTACACTATTAGCCACGGTGGCGTGTTCTTTATCGTTCTTGATGGTGGCGAGGATAAGCCCGACAATGATATTGAATATTATGACCTTGTGCGCTTTGACAACTACCGCAAGCAGGAGGCAGAGTGGCTCAATGAGGTTGTTAATAGCCCAGAGTGCAAAAATGCGCGAGCAAGGGTCGTAATAATCCACATTCCACCAAGTAGCAGCGGCTGGCACGGCGAGGCAGAGATTGCGCGCCTTTTTATTCCGATACTCAACAGCGCAAATATCGACCTAATGCTATGCGGACATATCCACGAGTACCGTTTCAGCGAGGCTGGCGATGCTATCTGTGGCAGTAACTTCCCAATAGTCTGCAATCCCAACCGCGCACGAATGGATGTAGAGGTTGGCATAGATAAGATTGCTTACAAGATAACCAATGCCAACGCAGAAGAGATAACTAACGAAATATCAATAAAATAATAGCCGCAAAACGACTGCTCGCACACCCGTTTTGAAGGTCAGATTCTTGCCGTATATCTCGGGCAGAGGCAGCATCTGCGACTTATCGTAGAGCGCCACAATCGTCACAATTGTATTCGAGCAAGTGCACTCCCACGCCAGGCGGAAAACATCCTCCGCGCTCGTATTTTTGGCGTACAGTGGCGATGCAATCCTCTGGCGCAACAACTTCCACATTCGGATAGTGTTCGTGCACGAAACGGGTTCTTTCTAGTGATTTTTTACACTTAATAAGATATAAGACACAAGATATTACATTTATTAATACTCTGACTTTATAACAGATATCCCTTGTGTTTACCGAGTAATAAAGTCTATGTATTTATCAGCGAGTGTGATGTGAGTACAAATTCACAAACGCACACAGGGCTTTGAATGTTTGAGATAAACAAGCCACGCCGCCACCGCCGGAATCACAAATTCGAGTGGCAGAGATTTCTGCTCCTTTCCTGTGTTAAGATATCAGCTAAATAAAAAAGGGAGCGCCCACCGAGCACTCCCTTTTTTTGTTTTGTATGTAAACTTTACAATCTGCGTCTGTGGCGGCGTTTGCGCGAGCGGCGGACAAGACCCACAACCAACAACGCTCCGAAGACGATCAAGATAAAGACAACCATCGAGTTGTTGAGATTGTCGCCCTTCACGCGGGTCCACATTTCGAGCAGTTGCTCGGTACGTGAGCCGCTATCGTGCATCATCGTGCATCGCTCGATGACCGAGCGGTCGTGATAGAGCACGGGGTTGGCAACAACGCTATCGGCGCCCTCGAAGAAGTAGCTCAGATCCAGCGGCTCCTCGAAGCCTGCCTCGATGGCCGACTCCTCGACATACTCCAATATCTCGGGCGTGCCGATCACACTCACATAGCCGATCTCCTCCATATTGCGAATGGCATTCTCGGGCTTACACATAAAGTCGATGAAGTAGACTGCTGCCTTCTTGTTCTTGGCGTAGCGGGGGATCACCCAACCGTCGAACCATACGATACTGCCCTCCTCGGGAACCGTGTAGTCCAACTCAACATCCACATCGGCTGCCTCTTCGATAGCCCACACTGCGTCACCGCTCCAAGTGAGATTCAACCAAGCCTTCTCCTTGGTCATAATCTCCTTGCCGAAGTCGGCCTCCCAGCCGGCCACATTCTGCTTCATCTTTTTCAGCAGTACCTCGACCTTAGCAATCGAGCTGTCTGTTGCATCGTACATCAACGAATCGCGCGAGATCTCTCCACTAAGTATCGACTCGTAGTTTTCGTACATCAGCAGCGGGCTGTAAACATCGCGGAAGGCGTCTTTAACGAGCAATTTGCCTGCGAATTTAGGCTGCCATAACGAGCTCCAACTCGTCACATCCTCTTTGTCCACGTAGCGGGTATTGTAGAGCAGACCCGTTGTGCCCCACATATATCCCACGGCGTAGTCGTTGGCGTCCTTGCCATAGCCGTCGATCTTGTCGAAGACGTTGGTGATATATGGCGACACGCACCCGAAGTAGTTGATACTATCGGGGATAATGCTCTTGTCGATGGGCAGAATCAGGTCGTTGCGCAACATACGCTCGATGATGTACTCCGAAGGGCACGCCAGGTCGAAATCCTCCTTACCGCGCTCGATCTTAGCCAGCATAATCTCGTTGATATCGAAGAGCTGATAGACAACCTCGATCTTCTCGCCCGTCTGCTCCTCGTACCACACCTCGAACTCGTCGAGTAGGGTGAGATCCATATAGTCGGCCCAATTGTATACTTTGAGTATTGCGGCACGTTTCTCATCTCTGTCGCAAGCTGTAAAAGCTACGCCACAGAGCAGCAAAATCAACATCAGATACTTTTTCATAGCTTAGCCTCCTTCTGTTTTTCGTTGCGATAGGTTCGCACGTTAATCACGACAAGCAGGAACAATACGGTCGCGAAGATAATGGTCGAGAGGGGTCGCAACTCAGGGGTCAGACCGCCCTTGCGAGCGTCGGCATAGATATATGTCGAGAGGGTTTCAAGACCATCTGTTCCGATTGTGAAGATCGTAACCGCAAAGTCGTCAATCGAGAGTGTAAATGCCAGAATAAAGCCGCTGATCATACCCGCCTTGATCTCGGGAATGATGACCTTACGCAGCGCCTGGAATGGAGTAGCGCCCAGGTCCAATGCCGCCTCATAGATATTGGGGTTCATCTGTTGCAGGCGCGGCATAACGCACAGCACTACATAGGGCGTACAGAAGGCCACGTGTGCCAGAATAACCGTCGTATAACCCTGCGTAATGCCCAGACTGACAAAGAGCAGGAACAGCGAAATACCCGTGATAATATCGGGATTGAGCATCGGGATATTATTCAGCGAGTTGATGATCTGGCGTTTGCGACCGCGCAGATTATGAATGCCGATGGCGGCAATACTGCCCAGAATTGTCGAAATTGTTGCTGCGGCAACGGCGATAATCAACGTATTCTCGATTGCGCTGAGCAACGAGTGGTGTACGCCTCCCGTGAAGAGCGACGTGTAGAGTTTGGTCGAGAATCCGGTCCAATTACCCAACACCTTCGACTCGGTAAACGAGAATATGGCGATAATGGCGATAGGAGCATAGAGCATCACCAACAGAAGCCATAGATAGGCCTGTGCAAAGAACTTCTTCATTATATGATTCCTCCCTCGTTTGAAGCGCGATCCTCCTCGCCGTCACTAAACAGCTCGGTGATAAAGATGATCACCAGCATTATGAGCGACAAGGCTGCACCATAGTTCCACATTCCGTTATTGATATTCTCCTGGATTGTTGTTCCGAAGAGTTTGATGTTGTTCATCGTGAGCAACTCGGCGATGGCAAATGTCGAGATTGTCGGCATAAACACCATCATAATGCCACTCATCACGCCAGGCATCGAAAGCGGGAACACCACCTTCAAAAAGACCTTCACGGGGTTGGCACCAAGGTCCTGAGCGGCCTCGATATAGCTGTGATCCATCTTCTGCATCGTGTTGTAGATCGGGTAGATCATAAATGGCAGGAAGTTATAGACCATACCGAAGATGAGGGCCGTTTCGCCCAGCGGGAACTTCATAAAGTCGAACAGAGCCACCGTAGCCAGCGTACGCACCAGAATGTTGATCCACATCGGCAGAATGAACAGTATGACCATCACCTTCGAGCTACACAACGAGCGATTGCTCAGAATGTAAGCCGCAGGATAGCCCAGCACGATACACGCAATGGTGGTTATGATAGCGATACCGATCGAATAGACGAAGGTATTGGCCGCCTCGGGGCTTGACATAAACTTCTCGAAGTACTTCAAAGTGAACTCACCCGTCTGCTCGTCCTGGAACGAGTAGATGAATATGAGCACCAATGGCAGCACCACCATAAACAGCAGAAAGATGAAGTAGGGGACACTCCAACTACTGCGCTTGGTAAACAACTTTAAAAACCATTTCATAGCTACAAGTCGTTAGAGTTTATCGACAAAACTCGATAGTCATATCTTCGGGCAGAATACGCACGCCGACAACATCGCGATCGTCCCACACATCGTGCGTATCGACATAAATGTTGTCACCCGATTCGGTACGAACGGTCAGGTGGTAGTGGTCGCCCTTGTAGAGGATAAATCGCACGTCGCCAACCAGCGTACCGTCTTCTTTGTTATCCATCAGCTCGACCTTATCGAAGTTGACCTTCACATTGACCTTTTCGCCACCCTTGACATCGCCCAGATCGTTGCAAACGAACGACGTGTCGAGAATCTTGACGTGAGTCGAGTCGATCACCTCACCCTCGAAGCAGTTGCAGGTGCGCTCCTTAGCCATAACGTGAATATCCGAAGGTTTGATAATCATACTTACGTTCTGACCAACCTCAAATGCGTTGTAGTCCTGAATCATTATCTCGTAGCCGTCGGGCGTGAGCACCACCATTTCGTAGTGGACACCCTTGAAGATGCACGACTGCACCACGCCGTCGAACATTCCGGCATCGCACTTCGCCATAATATAGACATCTTCGGGACGAATAACCACATCGACCGGAGCATTCTCGCCAAAACCTGCATCAACACACTCGAATTCGCGGCCCATAAACTCCACCTTCTTGTCGCATACCATCGTGCCATTCAAGATGTTGCTCTCGCCGATGAAGTCAGCCACAAACGAGTTGGTCGGCTCGTTATAGATATCGGTCGGAGTGCCGATCTGCTGCACCTTACCCTCGTTCATCACCACGATCGTGTCGCTTAGGGTCAGTGCCTCCTCCTGGTCGTGAGTTACATATACGAAGGTGATACCCAGAGTCTTATGCATCTCTTTAAGCTCCATCTGCATATCCTTACGCATTTTGAGGTCAAGTGCCGCCAGAGGCTCGTCCAGCAACAACACCTGCGGGCGGTTGATGATAGCTCGCGCAATAGCCACACGCTGCTGCTGACCACCCGAAAGCGAGTTGACATCGCGCCACTCGTAATCGGTCATACCCACCATCTTCAATACCTTGCGCACGCGGCTGTCAATCTCGTCCGACTTGACCTTTTTGAGTTTCAAGCCAAACGCAACGTTATCATATACGTTAAGGTGCGGGAAGAGCGCATAACGTTGGAACACCGTGTTTACGGGGCGCATATGGGGCGGAGTGTCCGTAATGCTCTCGCCAGCGATGCGGATCTCACCCTCATCGGCCGTGCCAAAGCCTGCCAGGATACGCAACAGCGTTGTCTTGCCACAGCCCGAAGGTCCCAGAATAGTCACAAACTCGCCCTTCTTGACAAACAAACTAACATCATCTAAAACGACCTTCTCGCCAAAGCTCTTCGACAGATGACTCAACTCGATGATGAAATTTGACTCTTTCATTTTATCTCAATATATAATTGTTCAACCCTAAAAATTACTTGTTCTTATTCACGATACGCGAAATTGTGCCAACCACATCAAACTTCCACGTCAAACCGATATTGATAGCGTGACGTTTGGTATAGTTGTTCGACGACCACACAGCGTGCAGACGAATCGACTTATTATCCTTCAAGGGGAAATACTCCAAACCTGCGCCGTAGAAGAGGTAGTCGTCACCCGAGATCAGGAAATCGGGCATCACCGCACCCGACTCATCAAATGCCACCTCGCCCAATGGCTCGTCGCCAAAGCAGTTCATCGACAATCGCTCCCAACCGAACTTGCCGAACAGACGGAAACGATCACCAAACTCATAGGCAGGCATCACCGTAACCGACATATCGTCGGTGATGTTGCGGAGTGTAGCACCACGCATCATCAAATCTGCCGTAAACGACAGATCACCCACGTAGAATGCATTACCCAACGCGATGTTTTTGACGAAACTGCCGGGGGCGTCCTCCCACAGATTTACGGTCCAATACGACTCATACCAATCCCACGCGCCCTGCCAACCAAGGCCGTAAGCATAGAGATTTGAAATTTTTGGAGATTCCGAGAAAGGCGAGTTGCTCACCTGAAACAGGAAGGTCGATGTCTCGCTTTTGTTGGTCCACGAGCCGGTCAAGCCCCAGTGACGACCCTCGAAACTATTGTAGAACATCGAGTTCATATCGAAATATGAGTCCCAATCGTAGGTGTCATACTCCCAACTACCGAGGATCACATAGTCCTTACCGGCCGACAACGAGAAACCTCCCACATTGTATGCGAGAGTCAGCACATCGGTAGCGTCAAATACTGATACATCTTCGCCATTTGATTCGAACAGACGTTGGCAAAGCGAATACGAGAAATGTTTACTTATCTTGCCGTCAATATTAAGGAAAAGTCCGTCACCACCAAAACCGGCCGAATTTCCGGAGATTGTGCGTTCATAACCGAATCTCGTGTCAAGCGAAATTGCGGGAACCCAATCACCATTCTCTTCATTAGTTACACCCTGATCGGATGTCAGCGTCTGCATATCGCCAGTACTAACCACTTCCTGAGCATTAACCGCAGCGCCGGCTACAAAAAATGTAACCACCAAAAAGCAAAAAAGTCTCTTCATTAAGCAGCAAAAAAGTTAAATTACATAAGAGTATTCTATTAGTTGTTTTTGATTAAAATATGTCTGTTCTTTTTTGCGTTCTATCCCGCGAAACACCTCAAACTGAGCTCCCTCGCGCAAATAGAACCACGACTACTGCCGCAATAAAAACAAAAGTATAAAAAATATTTAATTTTTTAATCCTTTTTGGCAATTTTTTTATCCGAGAGATTGTTTCTGTTCGAGATGATGTGTCAAAGTTACGCGCCCATCGGATTTTGTGTTGATCACCTATTTAATAAGAAGGAGCTCATTTGAGTCCCTTTTCTTTGTGGTTTTGGCGGGATTGACTATGTGCCTTTTGCTGAGCAATCAAAAAGTTAAGACAAATAGTAAGACGACAACCTATGCTCGCCGACATCGCCAAGGCGTGCCACTTGTTCGAGAATAAATTGGACGGCTTGATTAAGGTACAGTGGAGCCATAGGACTGGGAAAACGCATTTGCCAGAATTTTGGAGGAAAACATATTGCGCATTAATCTTGTGGTTTGCAGAAAAAGAGAAAAAACCAAAACTTTTTCTCGTATTTAGCAGCCTTGCTAAACTGATTATTCTATCACTGAAACAACAAAATATCGAGCGACAAACGTTTTGCATCGGAATTTTTACTACCTTTACTACAAAATTTCAACTACTATGGCTAAACTCAACACAGCAGATATCGGTTTTGAAG
>JAFOEH010000272.1 GCA_017380275.1 Alistipes sp. | reverse complement strand
CCTCAGCGTAGAAACGGAGGTTCTCAAGCAACATAACCTCACCGGGCTTCAGCGCGGCAGCCATCTCGGCAGCCTTCTCGCCCATACAGTCACCAGCGAACTTAACCTCTACGCCCAGACGAGCCTCGATAGCGGGGATGATCTGCTCGAGAGAGAACTTCGGATCGGGATTCTTCTTGGGACGACCAAGGTGAGACATCAAAACTACCGAACCGCCCTTCTCCAGCACCTTCTTGATGGTGGGGATTGCAGCACGAATACGAGTGTCGTCAGTTACCTGACCCTCGCCGTTGAGGGGTACGTTGAAGTCAACGCGGATGATTGCACGCTTACCGGTGAAATCGTAATTGTCAATTGCGAACATAATTCTTTTGTTTATTTAAGTTGTTATTGAGATTTTATCTTGCTCTGGGGTTGGGTTTGGTGAGGGCTTCGGCTCAGTGTTCAGGTGGCGCATTCCCCTTCGAGGAGGCCATCCCTTCGCGAAAAGCCTTCTTCAAGGCCCTATACCCTGCAAATATAGCTAAAAAAATAATACGATATTCTTCGGCGTGGCCTTTTATTTTAAAAATAGGTGTGCGAGCCGAAAAAATACGTCCCGAAACAGCCCTTGTAGGCTACAGATCGAACATTTGATTTCCTCGAAAGAACATTCCGAGCGGGAATTTCGCCACAAAATGCGGTTTTTCGTCCCCAAACTCTGTTGTTTCATACCAAGAAAGGGGTCTTAACCACATAAATTTTGCCATTCGAAAAAAATATTTGACTTTTGCATCCGACGAGCTGCATTTTTCGGCTCGGCAGTGGTCCGATTAGGGCTGCGCCCGAATTGAGCATTTATTCAAAAAACCAATATTAACAAGTATCATCGTCGGCCACATTAGCAATCGGCTGCGATGATGAAAAAGAAGACAGCAATGAAGATTTTTTACAAAATGACAATGGCCCTCGCGGCCACAATGATTATCGCCACCTCGGCATTCGCAGGTGGTCCGATGACTAACTCAAACCAGAGTGCATCGTTCTTGCGTAGCATCGCTCGCGGTACGTCGCTTGATCCCGATGCAGTATATAACAACCCCGCGGGTGTTGTATTTATGGAGAACGGCTTCCACATTGGTCTTAACGATCAGATGGCGGCACAGACTCGTACCATCTCTTCAACCTACGCTGCATTTGCAATGGGTGCCGAGAACCACGGTATGGCTACGAAGGAGTTCAAGGGCGAGGTATTCTCACCCGTTATCCCCAGCGTTCACCTGGCTTGGAAGCACAACCGTTGGGCAATTATGGCAGGTCTGGGCGTGAACGGCGGTGGCGGTTCACTCGAGTTTGACGAGGGTCTGGGCTCATTCGAGCGTCAGTTCTCAGTTCTGCCCGGTGCAATCAACCAGCTTGGTGCTGCAATGGGCCTCTCGGCTTCGGCTTACGATATGGATATGGAGCTTACGGGTAAGTCGATGACTCTGGCTTTCAACGTAGGTGCTGCATTCCGTGTCACCGATTGGTTGTCAATCGCTGCGCAGGTTCGCGTAGGCGTAACCAACAACTCTTACGTTGGCGAGATCGAAGATATTCAGATCAACCCCACGATGGCAGCTATGGGCCTTAACGGTCAGATGATGGGTGCATCACAGTTCTTCACCGCTGCTGGTCAGGCTTTGGGTGCTATCAACCCCGCATTGGCTCAGCAGGCAGCTCAGTACGCAGCTCTTACCTCAGACCACATCCTCGACGTTAAGCAGAAGGGTACCTCGGTAAGCCCCGTTCTGGCGTTGGCTATCCACAAGGGTAAGTGGGATGCTTCAATTAAGTATGAGTTCAAGATGGGCACCGAGCTCGAGATCGAGTCGGCTCCCGTATCGGCTAAGGATCCCGTTATCAACTCAATCTTCGCTGACGGCACCACCGTTAAGTCGGAGACTCCCGCTCTGTTGTCTGCAGCTGTTAGCCGTCACTTCGGTCCCGTTAAGGTTACTGCCGAGTGGCACCACTACTTCGACAAGGATGCCGAGAACTCATTCTCTAACGTTATCGACGGCAACACCAACGAGTATCTGTTGGGAGCCGAGTGGACCATCTCGGAGAAGTGGTTGGTATCGGCAGGTGCACAGCGTACTCAGCTCAATATGATTGAGAACAACTACTCAGATATGAACTACTCAATCTCATCTTGGTCAGTAGGCTTCGGTGCAGCATATAAGTTCTCTGAGAAGGTTCGTTTGAACTTGGGTGTTATGCCTACTTTCTACGAGACTGCAACAGCTCGTGGCGTAGCATCGGGCATCGACTTTACCGATGTTTACAATCGTACCTCTTGGGCTTGGGGTGTAGGTTTGGATCTCAAATTGGGTAAGTAATAACATTTACGACATACTCTCGCGGCCAGTTGTACGGCCGCAAGACCACCTCGACCTCGGCGGCGGGAGCAACGACCCGACCGCAAATAATGAGGCTCGCAGGTCGGCGAGCCCTCAGGCTCGTTCATCGCGGAGGCAGGCGCAGGCACGGCGCCAACGCGGAGGGACGAGGGGCCAATCCGGATAAACGCGACGATTCGGATTGACACTGACTCTCGAAACGTTTTAAGTGTCGAGCGCTCTGCTCACCCGCGTGGGTTTGCCCTTGGCCGAAAGACGATTCGGCTCGGGCTGAAGGCTCACACACAAACTTAAATTCGAAGAAAATACTCTTTTTGTAGAATATGGTTTTTTGATTGCTGGTCGGCTGCGCCCTTAGTGACGCAGCCGTTTTTGTGTATATAAAAGAGGGGACTCGGTTTTGAGTCCCCTCCGCTCGTTTAAACAGTTGAAAAAAATTTATAATACCTCACCTTGGGTCGAGATCCTCAGCGTGCTTTCTCCGGCCGAGCTTTCGACCTCGATGAGATAGTATTCGCCATTGGGGCTGTCGATAAGCGCCGCATCGTCGATGGTGTACTCAAGGTAGAGATTGTCGATGGCGAGCGTGATAAGCTGTGGTAACTCGCTCTGTTGCAACTCTGTGCGTGTGAGCCCCCAACGATTCATAGCGTCAAAATATATCTGCCTCACCTGATCTCCGTCCAGAACGTCCACCTCGGTAGCACCCTTGCGCCGCTCAAACGTGAGTACGGTTGCCGTGGGGTAGTTGCGCGAGATGTAGGTGGCGATCTGCGTGGGCAGAGTCGTGGGCAGGTAGCGGCGGAAGTCGTCGTAGCCGTCGTCTGGCAACTCCTCTATCAGCACGCCCTCGGCCGTGTAGAAGAGGCTGATGTCGGGCAGTCGCGTGCGATCGACCGTGATGGTGTAAATCGTCATTGCATCGAGGCGGTCGATGCGCACCACATCCTCCACCGCAGCAGCTCCGTAGGCACTCAGCTCGAAGGCCTGCGTAACGGCCTCGGGCAGCGACGAGTAAGTTACGTCGCGCGATGTCATCTGCCATACGGCCGAAGGTGTAAACCAGGCCTCGGCCTCGGCATAAAGAAGGTCGGTTGCGGGCAGCACAAAGTCGGCCACCAGATACCCCACCGTGGATCCCCACTCAACGTCCTGAGCCTCGGGGTAGAGGTCATACAAAGCCTGCTGGATTTGCTGTGTCACGGGGTAATATACCTCATCGTTGTCGCTGCACGCGATGAGCGTCGTGGCGAGGCAAATAGAGAGAAATAGTCGTTTCATAGAGCCTGTAATTTATTGTTAGTCATCAATTTCAGTCAGCCTGAAGGAGCTATCGAAGCGCAGCTCCACGCCGCTGTCGAGCGCCACCTCGTAGCTTCGGCGGTCGCGCTCGATGCCTACGATCCGTTCGTGCTGAAAACGCTCTGCGACGTAGCTCTCGATCTGGCGCGGTACGATGCCCTGCGGCAGAGGCTCGCGGCTATCGACCTGCTGCCACTCGCCGTTGCCCCGAAACTCGATGCGCGTGGCGTCGCTCAGCACCACTTCGTACTCCCGATGCATTATGCTCACACCCTCCACACGCGCCAGCGTTACGACCGTATTGGGGTAATACTTTTCGATGAACTGCCGAGCCGGTGCGGGCAGCTCTCGCTGCTCTATGGGCCGCCCGATGTGGGCCGATGCCGAGACCGATGCCGATAGCAGTAGGAGCAGTGAGTAGATAAATAACTTTTTCATAGCATTTCGTTTTCCCTCCCCGTTGCAAAAACCATACAACAAACGGGCGGGAATGTGTGAAAAATGATGTTGCCGCATCGGCGCGACACTCTCTTTCGCCCAAAGCGGCCGTTGCCTATCGGCGCAACGAGGCCAAAGTCAGCTATTTTTCTGCGGGCCGAGGGCCACCGCTCGAAAAAGGGCGAAATATTTGCTCCTTACACCAAAAAAAACGTATCTTTGTGTGGTGTCCTGCGTTGGGCAATGTGTAAAAAGGGAAAAACTTTTAGAATTTGGATATAGCTATAATCGGTACGGGTTATGTGGGCCTTGTTTCGGGAGCCTGCTTTGCGGAGATGGGAGCGACGGTGAGTTGCATCGACATCGACCGCCAGAAGATCGAGCGCCTATGCCGAGGCGAGGTGCCCATCTATGAGCCCGGCCTTCAGGAGATTATCGAGCGCAACGTAGCCGCAGGCCGACTCCGTTTCTCCACTTCGCTCGAGGAGTGCATCTCGCAGGTG
>JAFOEH010000271.1 GCA_017380275.1 Alistipes sp. | reverse complement strand
CTATGGCGATATTCTCTACGCTATGGGCGAGAAGTTTATGGCCGAGACCTATTGGCGCAGGGCACTCGAGGCGGGTGCCGACCCCAAGCGTATAGAGCAGCGTATGGCCATATCAAAGAGCGGCACAAAGGGCCGAGTGGAGGAGTTAGGAGCTGAGTAAAGGGGCCAAACTGTGGGCGGAAGGAGAGCTTGGACTGAATAAATGAAGAAATTACTACGCATATTTATCGTTGTGCTGGGGATGCTTTTTGCGGCATCTTCCGCCTCGTATGCGCAGTCGCAGTCGGCCGAGGAGAAGGCCCGCATTGCCGAGCAGCGCCGCATCATCGAGCAGTTGGAGAAGGAGCTGGCCGACGACGAGAAGAAGCTCAACTCGATCAAGAAGGATAAATCGACCGCCCAGCAGCGCGTGCGCTCCATAACGCGCCAGATCAACACCCGCAACCAGCTTCTCACGCGCACCGAGCGCGAGATTGGCTCAATCGAGCGGGAGATCGACCACAACGACTCGCTCATCACAGCCACCTCGAAGCGCCTGCAGTCGGAACGTGACCACTACGCCGAGATGGTGCGCGAGGCGTATCGTAACTACAAGCAAAACAACTACATAACATATCTCCTTGCCTCGGAGAGCTTCACCGATGCGGCCCGCCGCATAGCCAACATCCGCGCCGTGGCGGCCCTGCGCAAAGAGCGTATGGAGAGCATCGACTCGCTCTCACGCTCGCTCACCGAGCAGCAGACCTCGCTCGCATCGCGCCGCGAGGAGCTGAGCGGTGTGCAGCGACGCGCCGAGCAGCAGCGCACCAAGTTGCAGGGCGACGTTCGCTCGGCACAGCAGGCGATGAATCAGCTCTCGAAGCGCGAGCAGGCGGCCCTGAAGCAGAAGATCGAGAGCGAGGAGCGACTCGATGCCGCCATCGACGAGCTGCGCAAGCTTACGAAGGGTAACACCGAGGGTGCTTCGTTCTCGCGCTCAACGTCAAACTTGAACCTGCCCGTTGCGGGTGGCCGCGTGAAGGAGTATAAGGGCAATATGGCCGAGATCACGGGCTCGAAAGGAGCTACGGTGCGCTCGATCTACGATGGCAAGGTGGTGGAGGTTAGGCGCAACCGAATATCGGGAAAATACGACGTTTTTGTGGCTCACGGCGAGTATATCACCTCCTATGCCAACCTCGACAGCGTATCGGTCGAGAAGAACGCAAAGGTGGCAAAGAATGGCACTCTGGGCGTGATTGGCGCCTCGATGAACCTGACGACGATGAAGACCGAGTATAAGATGGTATTCGGAATCTACTCGCCCAACCCCAAGGAGACAATGCGTGCCGCGGATTGCTTCAAGAAGAAGTAAGGGTTGTGACCTATTTCAATTAGGTCGCTCGCCCCATCTTGGCTCCATCTTGCCGCCAAAAGAGGGCCCTCGCAATGATGTGGGAGGGGGAGATTCTCGCAATGACGGGGAATTATATTCCCGCAGCGTCGACCTCATTTTGAATTTTGAATTTTGCATTTTGAATTAAAAATGGTTAGATATTACAACGACTCCACAACATATCGCTTTCTAAAGAAGCGCCGCGTGGCCGACTGGCTGCGCACGGTGGCCAAGGCTGAGGGCTACACGCTGGGCGACGTGACATACATCTTCTGCTCGTCGGCCGTGCACCGACAGATGAATATCGACTACATCGGCCACGACTATTTCACCGATGTTATCACCTTCGATTACAGCGACCTGAAGGGCGAAGGCTACGTCAGTGGCGACATCTTCATCGACGTTGAGACCGTTGCCGACAATGCCCGCATCTACGGCTCGACGGCACGTCAGGAGATGCTTCGCGTGGTTGTTCACGGCCTGCTGCATCTTTGTGGCCAGAAGGATAAAACACCTCGCGCCGAGAAGCAAATGCACCGCAAGGAGGATAAATATCTCCAGATCTGGGCCGAGAAATTCGATGAGTAGAGGAGCAAAATACGAGATGAAATGCCTGTAATTCAACCAAATAACGATTTATACCGCTACGACATCATCGTCATCGGTGCCGGCCACGCCGGTTGCGAAGCGGCCTCGGCGGCGGCGCGCCTAGGCTCACGCACGCTGCTGCTGACGATGGACGTACAGAAGATCGCCTCAATGTCGTGCAACCCTGCCGTCGGAGGCGTGGCGAAGGGACAGATCGTGCGCGAGATTGATGCTCTGGGCGGCTGTATGGCCCGCATCACCGACCGCTCGACCATCCAGTTCCGTATGCTCAACCGCTCGAAAGGAGCGGCTATGTGGAGCCCCCGTGCGCAGTGCGACAAGGAGCTCTTCACGCGGCTGTGGCGAAGGGAGTTGGAGCAGACGCCCAACCTCTTTATCTGGCAGGATGCCGCAAACGAACTCATCATCGAGAACCGTGAAGGCTCACCCCGCATCGTGGGTGTGCGCACCCGTATGGGCGTTGAGTTTCGTGCCGAGGCCGTCATCCTTACCGCGGGCACCTTCCTCGGTGGATTGATGCACTGCGGCGAACGGAGTGCCGAGGGCGGTCGCGCTGGCGATGCCGCCTCGCACGGCATAACGGAGAGCCTGCGAGAGCTCGGCTTCGAGGTGGGACGTATGAAGACAGGCACGCCCGCACGCATCGACGGTCGCTCGGTGGATTTTTCTGTGCTGGAGGTTCAGGAGGGTGATGCGGAGCCTTCGAAATTCTCGTTCTCGCCTGATACTGAGGCGGTTAAGGAGCAACTTCCTTGTTATTTGGTATATACTTCACTCGATGTTCACTCCACATTGCGCGACGGCTTCGACCGCTCGCCTCTGTTCAATGGCACGATTCACGGCATCGGTCCGCGCTACTGCCCAAGCATCGAGGACAAGCTGCGCACCTTCGCCGACAAGGAGCAGCACCAGCTCTTCCTCGAGCCCGAGGGACGCGACACTAACGAATTCTATCTCAACGGTTTCTCGTCGTCGCTGCCGCAGGAGATACAGCTCGCCGCGCTGCGTAAGATTCGCGGCCTGGAGCAGGTACACGTCTATCGCCCGGGCTACGCCATCGAGTACGACTACTTCCCGCCCACACAGCTGCGCCACTCGTTAGAGACCAAGCTCATTGAGAATCTCTACTTCGCAGGTCAGGTCAACGGCACAACGGGATATGAGGAGGCGGCCGCACAGGGACTCATCGCCGGCATCAATGCCCACCGCAAGATTCAACATCAGGAGCCTATTGTGCTTCAGCGTGACGAGGCCTACATCGGAGTGCTGATTGACGACCTCGTGACGAAGGGTGTCGATGAGCCGTATCGTATGTTCACATCGAGGGCCGAGTATAGAATTTTGCTCCGACAGGATAATGCCGACCTCAGACTCACGCCGCTCGGTCACGAAATTGGATTGATTTCCGATGCGCAGTGGCAAATTTTCACCGAAAAAAAATCGCTCGTAGAATCGCTTATTTCATACGCGCACGAGCAGAGTGTCAAAATATCGGAAATTGAGACGTTATTAAAATCGCGCAATTTGCCACCGATGCAGCAGGGTAGAAAGCTCTACGCGCTTGTGGCACGCAACGAATTTTCGTTTGCCGAGCTGATTGAGGCGCTGCCCAAGGTGCGTCGTTTCGTCGAGAACAATCACATCACGGCCGAGGTAATCGAGCAGGCGGAGATTCAAATTAAGTATAAAGGCTACATTGAGCGCGAAAAATTGTTGGCCGAGAAGCTCCATCGATTAGAGAATATCGCCATCCCCGCGGGGTTTGACTTTATGGCGATGAACGCGCTGACGATCGAGGCACGCCAGAAACTGAGCAAAATCCGCCCCGAGACCATCGGTCAGGCATCGCGAATTCCGGGCGTAAGTCCAGCGGATATTAATGTGATGCTGATAAAATTTGGAAGATAAGTTTTGAATTTTGAATTAAAGAAAAATCCCGCTTTCTACAGCTACGTGTATGTCGGGGTGCTTCACCTTGAT
>JAFOEH010000035.1 GCA_017380275.1 Alistipes sp. | reverse complement strand
TCGGCTACCCCGACGAGGAGCCCGCAGCGAAGCCCCGCAATATGGATGTAATCAAGTACGTTGAGTAATTTTTTACACATTTCCGAGCAAAGTATTTTGATTTTTCGACGAATTACGATATATTTGTAGTCGTGTATGGTAGCACAGCTGCCCCAAAAGGAATAATATGATGAGCCACTCTTATTTTAAGCGATTTTACGACTACCGTGCTAACGGTCAGGATGGCGTATGCTAAAAATGAAGTGATTTCATTGTAAGTTATAGTCCTGACCACGCCAAGCGTTGTCAGGACTTTTTGTTAGGTTGATTATATGATGAGAGTTGCAATACAGGGATACGAAGGTAGTTTCCATCACATTGCCGCAAACCAATATTTCGGCTCCGATATGGAGATTCTCCCCTGCGACACGTTCCGCGCCGTGGCCACGGCCGTCAAACGAGGCGAAGCCAACCGCGGACTTATGGCAATCGAGAACTCAATAGCAGGCTCGATTATACCCAATTACAGCATCCTGCAGGATGAGAATCTGCAGGTGGCGGGCGAGATATATCTCCCCATCAAACAGAATCTGATGGTGCTGCCCGATGTGGAGTTGGAGGATATCGAGGAGGTGGAGTCGCACTCGATGGCGCTGTTGCAGTGCGTCGATTACCTGGACGAACACTCGTGGAAGCTCGTCGAGAGCGAAGATACCGCCCTCAGCGCCCGACATATTGCCGAGCGAGGTCTGCGCCACACGGCAGCCATAGCAAGTGAGCTTGCGGCCGAGATTTTCGGGTTGAAGATTGTAGCGCCCGAGATCAATACAATAAAGAGCAACTACACCCGTTTTATGGTGCTCAAGCGCTACGACCACAACATCGACCCCGCGGCCAACAAGGCATCGCTCTACTTCAAGACTGACCACAAGGAGGGCTCGCTACTCAAGGCTTTGAACTGTTTGAGCGGTATAAATCTGTCAAAATTGCAATCTTACCCGATTCCGAGCGAGCCGTGGCACTATTTGTTCCATATTGATTTGGAATTTTCGTGCCTGGATGATTATATTCGCAACCTGAATAGGCTGCAAGCCGTAACCGAAGAGATACACGTCTACGGCGTATATTGCAGCGGCAAATAGAGTAATAGAAGACAAGATTAAAGAATAATAACAATTAAAACCAACAAAATTATGGCAAAGGTAGAGATCGCCCCTTCGCACCGTATGGATAGCATTAAGGAGTATTACTTTTCGAAGAAGAACCGTGAGATCGCAGAGCTGCGCAAGGCAGGCCGCGACATCATCTCACTCGGCATCGGTAGCCCCGATATGCCCCCCGCACAGGCAGTAATCGACCGCTTGGCAAAGGAGGCCCAGCGTCCCGATGTTCACGCTTATCAGCCCTACAACGGTAGCGAGCTGCTGCGCAAGGCTTATGCCGATTGGTATGAGAAGTGGTACAACGTGAAGCTCGACCCCAAGACAGAGGTATTGCCGCTGCTGGGCTCGAAGGAGGGTATTATGCACATCTGTATGGCCTTTTTGGATGCGGGCGACAAGGTGTTGGTTCCCAACCCCGGCTACCCCACCTATCGCGCTGCGGTAACACTCTCTGGAGGTGAGGTTCTGGAGTATCGCCTCAATGCCGAGAATGGCTTCTACCCCGATTTCGAGGAGATCGAGAAGGAGGATTTGTCGAAGGTTAAGCTGATGTTCGTCAACTACCCCAATATGCCGACGGGAACACACCCCACCGTTGAGCTCTTCGAGAAGTTGGTGGCCTTCGCTGGCAAGCACAATATCCTTCTGGTACACGACAACCCCTACAGCTTCGTGCGTAACAACCTCCAGCTCTCAATCCTTTCAATCGAGGGCGCAAAGGATGTAGCTATCGAGATGAACTCAACAAGTAAGGGCCACTCAATGGCCGGCTGGCGTGTGGGTGTTGTGGCTGGTCGTGCCGACATCATCAGCGACATTCTGCGCTTTAAGTCAAATATGGATTCGGGTATGTTCTACCCCGTTCAGGCTGCTGCGGCCGAGGCTTTGGCGCTGGGCAACGAGTGGTTTGACGAGTTGAACGCAACATACTACGAGCGCGAGAAGAATGGCTATGCGCTTCTGGATGCGCTTGGTTGCGACTATGTGAAGGGCCAGGCTGGTCTGTTCGTATGGGCAGCTATGCCGAAGGATTTCGAGGGCGATTGCTTCGCATTCTCGGATAAGGTGCTGGCCGAGTGCGACGTATTCGTAACACCGGGCGGTATCTTCGGCTCGGAGGGTACGAAGTATATCCGCATCTCGCTCTGTATGCCCGCCGAGCGTCTGGCTGAGGCTGCTGAGCGCGTAAAGGCTCGATTCAACAAGTAGGAGATGAAGACAACCATCATAGGTCTGGGATTGATAGGCGGCTCGATGGCCCTGAGTCTGAAGGACAAGGCTTTGAGCAGCTACGTTATGGGCATCGAGCACTCTGAAAAGAGTGCCCGACGCGCCCTCGAATTGGGTTTGGTCGATGCCATAGTGACGATGGACGAGGCATTGGAGACAAGCGACCTCATCGTTCTGGCAACGCCCGTGGATACGCTGCCCACGATGGCGACCAAAATCCTGAATCGCATCCGACCCGACCAGGTTTTGATGGATATGGGCTCGACAAAGCAGGAGCTGTGCGAAATCACGCAGATGCACCCCAACCGTGGCCGACTGGTCGCTACGCACCCGATGTGGGGTACGGAGAATAGCGGTCCCGATGCTGCCGTACACGGCGCCTTTGAGGGACGAACGGTGGTAATCTGCGAGAGCGAACGCTCCGACGATGATGCCCTGCAGCGAGTCAGGGAGATTTACGAGCGATTGGGAATGCCGATACGTTATATGTCGGCCGAGGAGCAGGATATGCATTGCGCCTACGTTTCGCACATCTCGCACATCACTTCGTTCGCTCTGGCGCTCACCGTGCTGGAGAAGGAGCGCGAGGAGGAGCATATCTTCGACCTTGCGGGCGGAGGTTTCGAGAGTACGGTGCGACTCGCTAAGTCGCTGCCGCAGACGTGGGCTCCAATCTTTCTGGAGAACAAGTACAACGTGCTGGATGTTCTGCGCGAACATATCCACCAGCTACAGATTCTGCGCCGTATGCTCGAACGCGACGACCGCGAAGGACTAATCGAGGCGATGCAACGAGCCAACAAGATTAGAGATATTTTGAAGTAACCCTTTTCCGCCGTCCGCGACGGAAAACTTAATTGTTAGGAAAAGATGGGAAAGTTTAT
This sequence comes from Alistipes sp., assembly GCA_017380275.1. Next base: position 3,882 of record JAFOEH010000035.1, on the reverse strand, counting down.
TCTTGGGGAGAAACGTCCCCTAATCATATCGGGCCCCTGCGCCGCCGAGACCCGCGAACAGACAATCGAAACCGCGAGCCAGCTCGCTCGCTCGGGAAAGGTTGATGTGATTCGCGCAGGCGTATGGAAACCCCGAACAAACCCTGGAACTTTTGAAGGTATCGGCGAGCCGGCACTCGACTGGCTCAACGAGGTGAAGCAGGCTACGGGGCTGCCCGTGGCGGTCGAGGTGGCCAATAAGGCACACGTTCAGCTGGCACTCAAGCACGGCGTTGACATTCTGTGGATTGGTGCGCGCACGACCGTATCGCCCTTTGCCGTACAGGAGATTGCCGAGACGCTGCACGACAACAAGGATATTACGGTGCTGGTGAAAAACCCGATGACACCCGACACCGGCCTGTGGGTGGGCGCGGTGAATCGCCTACTGAACGAGGGTATTCCCCGCGAAAATATCGGACTTATCCATCGCGGTTTCGCATACTTTGGCGATAGCAAATATCGCAATCCGCCGATGTGGCATATGATCTTCGAGATGCGCAGCCACTTCCCCGATATGATGATGATCTGCGACCCGTCGCACATCTGCGGCTGCCGACCTCTGTTGCAGGGTATTGCGCAGCAGGCTGCCGACCTCTGCTTCGACGGAATGATGATCGAGAGCCACATCACGCCCGACAAGGCGTGGAGTGACGCAGCACAGCAGGTGACACCGCAGGACTGCATCACGATGATTGACAATATTATGTGGCGTGCGAAGACGGCCGATGACCCCGAATTCAATGACGAGCTCAACATCTGCCGCCGCCAGATTGATCAGATTGACGCCGAGATCTTCGATCTGCTGAATCGCCGTATGCACACCAGCGACAAAATAGGAGAGATCAAGAAAGCGAACAATGTGGCAATACTGCAGAGTAACCGCTGGGAGGATATCTGCCGTCGGATGCTCACCATCACGCGCCGTATGGGCCTGAGTGAGGAGTTTGTGCGCACGGTGCTGGAGGCGATACACGTCGAGAGCATCAATCGGCAAAACGAGATAATGAATCATTAGAATTTAATTATTTGATTGGACCGACCTTTGTGGTCGGTCTTTTTGTTTATTTAGGGAATAATTATCGCGATTGACGAAAAAAAAGTTAAATTTGTAGATTGAAACTATGGATAAATTCTTCACATACGATGGCACGCGGCTCCACTACACGGATTGTGGCGAGGGGCAGGCTGTGCTGTTGCTCCACGGCTGGGGGTGTAATACCGAGACTTTCAAGGCAATACGTCCTTTTCTGGAGGCACATTTCCGTGTGCTGACCGTCGATTTCGCGGGCTTCGGCCAGAGCGACGAGCCAAAGGATGTGTGGGGCGTAGAGGAGTACACACGCTCGATTGAGGCCCTTGCCAAGAGCGGGGGTGTGGAGGAACCAATCCTCATTGGCCACTCCTTCGGCGGACGAGTGTCAATTGTATTTGCATCGCGCAACAGGGTGAGAAAGGTGATTTTGGTTGATGCCGCAGGTGTGAAACCCAAGCGTAGCCTCAACTACTACCGCAAGGTATATACCTTCAAGCTATTGAAGCATCTGCTGCCGCTGCTGGTGGGACGCGAGCGTGCCGAGAAGATAATCAACGAGCGAAGGGCGAAGGCCGGATCATCGGATTACTCGCAGGCCTCGCCGATGATGCGCGCCATATTGTCGAAGGTTGTGAACGAAGATTTGTGCCACCTGATGCCTAAGATTAAAGCACCGACGCTCCTCTTCTGGGGCGAGCGAGATACGGCAACACCGCTCGCGGATGCGAAGCGTATGGAGCAGCTGATTCCCGATGCAGGATTGGTAACGGTGACGGGCGCGGGGCACTTCTCGTTCCTGGAGAATACGCCTCTGTTCCTGCGCGTGGTGGAGAGTTTTTTGGGCAAGGAGATGAAACGATAGGATATGCTGACTGAGAATCTTATATTTTGGCCTCTGTACATCGCGCTGTGGGCAGCTGTGGTGCGCTACGATGTGCATATGTTCCAGCACAACTCGTATCGCGTGGAGCGATACGGCCGTTGGTTCCGAACGGGACATAAGTTCCTTCGAGCGGGCGTTATTGCCGTGCTGGCGGTGCTGGGAGCGGTGGGGAATCCTGTTTTCTGGGGTTTCTCGGCGGTCTTTATGGGCGTGATGGCGTGGAGAGAGTTCCGAACAGTATATAAGAAGCCTGTTGTATATACGATGCGCGTAAAACGCCTGCTGCTCACGGCAGCGCTGCTGACGGCGGCGGTGGTCGCAGTGGCGGCGATTTATCTGCCGAAGTATATGTATGTGGTGGCGCTGGCGCTGCTGGTGATACCCATTGTAATGCTCGCGGCAAATATGGTGAACAAGCCTTTGGAGGCAGCCATCTCGCGCTGGTATTACAACGATGCGAAGCGAATCCTCTGCTCGATGCCCGACCTGAAGATTATCGGAGTTACGGGCAGCTTTGGCAAGACTTCGACCAAGCACTACCTCTACCGCATACTCTCCGAGCGATACAACGTGGTGATGACTCCGGGAAATTTCAACACCACGCTGGGAGTGATCCGCACCATCCGCGAGCAGTTGAAGCCTCACCATCAGGTCTTTATCGTTGAGATGGGAGCCAAGCAGGTGGGCGACATCAAGGAGATTTGCGACCTGGTACACCCCTCAATCGGTGTGGTGACGGCCGTTGGAGAGATGCACCTCGAGACATTCAGCAGTGTGGAGAATGTTCTCAGGACAAAGTTCGAGCTTATCGAGGCGTTAGGACCTAACGGCATAGGAGTAGTAAATCTCGATTCGGAGCCTATTGCTCGCAACAGCGCGAAATACGACTGCCGCATAATAAGTTACGGCGTTGACGCTAAGGCCGACTACCGTGCCGAGCAGATCGACTACACACCCACGCAGACCACCTTCTCGATACGCCACAACGATGATGTGCGCGAGGGGTATGCAACCCACCTCGCAGGACGCGGCAACATACTCAACCTGCTGGCTGCGGTGGCGGTGGCCGATGAATTGAAGGTTAGCGAGGCGTTGCAGAAGCGCGCAATGCGACAGATCGAGCAGATTGAGCATCGACTCAGCATAAAACGTACGGCGGGAGGCATCACGATTATCGACGATGCCTACAACTCTAATCCGCAGGGTGCTGCGATGGCACTCGAGGTACTCGGCAGCTTCCGTCGCCCCGAGGGTGCACGCCGCATAGTGGTTACGCCCGGATTTGTGGAGATGGGCGAGAGCCAATACCGCAACAACCGCACGCTCGGCGAGCAGATAGCCGCATCGGCCGATATTGCCGTGGTGGTGAACCGCACCAACCGCGAGGCCATATTGGAGGGACTTCGCTCGGCATCATTTGCCGAGGAGCAGATTATTCAGGCCGACTCATTCGCCGAGGCTTCGGCGCGACTCTCGGCTTTGATGCGCGGAGGCGATGTGGTGCTGTATGAAAACGACCTGCCCGACTCATTCAAATAGAAACGATAAACAAACTTAAAATATGAAGACGAAAATCAACGTTGGCGTAATCTTCGGCGGCCGCTCGGTCGAGAACGAGATCTCGGTGCTGACAGCAATTCAGGCGATGGAGGCCATCGACACCGCAAAGTACGACATAACCCCGATATATATCACCAAGCAGGGCCACTGGTACACGGGCGAGGGGCTGCGCCAGAGCCAGAACTACAAGGATATGGATAGTCTGCTGGCGAAGTGCGAGCAGGTCTATCTGCGTCCCATCTATGGCGACAACCACCTCTACCGCGTGCGTAAGCCGATGTTTGGCTCGGACGTAGTGGCGACGATAGACGTGATCCTGCCTGCGTTGCACGGCACAAACTGTGAGGATGGCTCGTTCCAGGGT